>NZ_JAFLMY010000049.1:0-8763 GCF_017313375.1 Agrobacterium sp. Ap1 | reverse complement strand
GCAGCAAGCTGACACTCATCCGGCCCTCTGCGATGAGCCGTGGCCGTCTAAGCTACACCACTCCCTGGGACACGATCGTTTCATCTGTCATGGTGTGACACGCGTGCTCTGGGAGGAGTGTCGGGTGCCACGTCAAATGATTGTATGGTGGTATTTTAAGGATTTTACGAGATTGACGGATCTAATCGCTATATCCGTGTAGCTTGTTCTGGAGATTCTCGGAGATGATCTTAAAACAACAGTTATGGCGAGAGCCATGGTTAGCGTGCTTCGTAATCACGGCGGCAGTATCCGCAATTCAAGTATTTCCTCCTATTGGCATGACTTTGAATCTATTTATGGCACCATACTGGTCCGTAATAACATTGAATCTAGGTTTTATACTTATCATAAAGGCTTGCGCGAGAGGTAACCTTCCACGCTTTATGCTCGCCTTGCCCCTCGTATGGTTCGCCGGCTATTATAGTTTGGCTGGGTACAGCAACTGGGCGGTTTCATCACTGGACGATAAAATCGAACAGGAAATCGGTGCGGCAGGTGCCGCTTTAGCGCCGCTGTCCGCCGATGTTATAGTGGTATCGGAGGCTGCGCTTTCTAGACTTTCATTGGATTATAATCTGAAACAATTCTACCGTCCGCCAAGAAAAAATTGTCGGTCAACGATCAAGACAGAGGTCAAAAGTAACTGGTGCGATCGAAAGGGAGACGTTCAAAATGGTTGCACGATAATGTCGCAGCCATGGACTTCGATCAGTGGAAAACAGCTTTGCTGGGAGCAAAAGATTGCGGAGCCGTTGCAACCGGCTGTGACGATCACCGATGAAGGTGTGACGGCTGATAGTTTTTGGTATCGAGGCGAAATCCATCGCTTATCTTTTTTGACAACGACTGGTGAAAAATTTGAAGTTTCGGCAGGTAGAGTTGCTTCATTGTCGTGGTTTCCCTCACCAATCATGGGCTGCTCATTAGTCGACCAACCAAGTTCCTGGACATGTTTTTTCAGATGGGGGTACGGCGACTTGCGGGAGCTCGGCACTAAAGCAGCCGGGCAAAGTGAAGTTGACGTTATTGCATCGGTCCTGGGCCTTTCTCTTCGTTGAGTGAAAATGGAAATCTTGAGGTCGGTTCCCTTACCTGCATGACCGGTTAGGGCCGAAGGTAGGCATGGCGCTAAATCGCCACAAGCGGTCATAAGGCGCGTGAGCCTAAGTCCTCATAAAACCGGAGTAAGTAACCGTCTGGATCGGCCACGACGAATTGTAAATTCCCCTCCTCGTGGTCATCGACCCCATACCATTTTTCTTCGAGCGGCAAATAGAGTTCATGTCCATGGTAATTCAGGCTATCTAAAAGGGGCCTCACCGATGGCACGTTTATTTGTACATTAAGGCCTCTCCCGAACGGGTAGCTGGTCGGCAAATGAAGCCCCCCAAAGGTACGGCCAAGATCGATCTGATCGATCATCAGCTCGGCTTGGCCGAGACGTAGGTAGCAAAAGCCTTCATCGGGCCGCGCATAAACGCATTCAAAACCGAGGACTTCACAATAGAATAATTTCGACCTTTCGCAGTTCGATACTCCGAACTCAGGAACAAGAGCATTCGCCATTTCATCACCTGTGCCAACTCGATCATAGAAAGCCGCGTCTACTATCCTAGCTTCAATACGGGAGGGTGACACTATGACCTCTTCGGGCCGACTACCGTCATGGCGCAGAAGCGCCAAAAGCAGTCATTACTACAGAGAATGATTTGGCATCACGATATGAGGCCAGTGCGACTGCGAAGGCTTTATTGAGGCTTCCGTCCGCGCATTCCAAATTGGCTGCGCTGTCCGGGTGGCGATACGGCTTTGCGTAGCGTTGCCTTATCGAAATCGGCTACATTGCCGTCCCTTCGGACCCGTTTATCCGGTCTTGCAATTGCCCAGAATGTAGCTCCAGCTTGGAATCCAAGGAAGATTGAAGAGGAAAGACCTAGCCAACGCACTTACGATGTCGTTCTGAACTGGCGTCAAATTGATATAACCCCACCACAGTACGTGCGACAACAGAAACCAGACAGATACATAGCTGAGAAGGGAAGTGCGTCTTCTCCAGCTCAACAATAAGTGCGCGAGAGGAGCGAGGACAGCCATCGGAAGAAACCCATACGCAAATCCGAATGTCCAATTTATACTTGCCGCGTATAGCACCGACCAATCCGCACCAACCTCTGGCAGCCCCGTGAAGACAACATTGGCGAAAAAAGCCGTGTACAATGGTGCCCAAAGGGGTGAAAGCAAAGTAGCCCAGAATACGCGTAGCATGATTAAATCCTAAAATGGACGTCACAACGAGGCCGTTGCCAACCACTGCAACCTTAGCATTCGATTGTGAATCTTTACTGCCTCAGTTTGCCGCAATTTTACTGTTGGGTGGTGTTGAGATAGTGAATTTTGTTGGCGCGAATGGCCGACAGCCGTCACGTCCGCTTCGGGCAAGGAGCGGCCCACCGCCCTGACATCGGTCGGCCACGTCACTCCTGATCAGTATGTTGCCACATGATCTCAGGTTGATCGCGAGAAACGACGTCGAGGCACTGTCCACCGGTGACAAAACGGTAGTGCTCCGAACCGGGAAGCGCGGTTTCGAAAACCTCTCGCTGCGCCGCCCAGAACGGACTTCCTTGGATCCTATAGGCGAAGTGGTTTGTGATGGCTCCAACCCGTGGGATGTCGCTCTCCTCTAATGGAAGATGCAATTCCTCGATTACGCGAAACAGTTCAACGTGGGGGAATGCAACTTTTACGAGGTCGCGGCGTCCAGCAATCGAGAAGGAAACAGTAAGCTTATCGGTGCTGGTCATTTGGTCACGCTCCATCACGAGACGATCGATTTCGGCTGCTGTAGCCGGGGCGTTGATGTCGAATTCGATAGGGATGTAACGGATGACGTCGGTGTGCATTTCGCTTCTATGAAGGTCGATTGCTAATCGGATGTGCCTAGCTGGGCGCTGGGAATTTAGCCAGAGGCGCGGACAATGCAAGCCCGCGCCTTGACATCGGACGAGACATTTGCAGGCTTTCGCGATTGGTCGTATTCCTACGGGCGGGTCGGGTCAGATGGACGAAAATTCATGCATCTCATCGCGATGAAGATTTTGGGTAGCGTGTTCCGTTTAGATGATACTCCATGGGATTATCATGATCGGCTGCGACCGTTGGCGCAAGGAATTGAGGGGTTCGCAACCTGCGAGATCGTGTTGTCCAATCCAACAGCGATGATCACGAAAAAGCCTCAGCCTGCAGAATTGCATTTCCATCGGATCGTCAAACTACCGGATGCAGCCGAAGAAATTGACCTTTATGATGGGCCTAGGTTGATCCTCAAGTTTAGACCGGTGACCCTCCCTGACGCGCAGGCGACAGAAACGAATGCCTGACCGTTAGTTAGTCTGTGTCGAGCCGAAAGCGGCCTCCCGCCCTGACATCCTCTGCCGCTTTGCGCCAACTGCGGTCATCGGAGCCATCGGATCGCCAGCAGGTCGATGATCATCGCGTAGGACACACAGAACGCAACAAAGCCCATTAACACATCGAAACGCTCTGTGGGCCAAAATAGAAAATGTACTGGAATCCATACGGCTGACATGATGACGAAAGCGAAAGCGAATTTCTCATAGGTGCTGCCTCTAAGGCCGAGGAATTTTTCATCTATCATATTCGCGTAGGTGGCGCGGTTCTTGAGAAGATGCGTCCCGGAGTGGATGCTACTCATGAGGAACAGCCCGTACAGTAGGTAGGGAGCGACCGCTGTGTGTCGGCCGAAATAGTGGTCCACGACCAACATCGAACCAATGATGAGATGCATCAGGAATTGGAAGACCACAAAGTTCTTTAGCCCGAATTTATGGATGACCATCGAACGATCCGTTCTTCCACCATTTCCGCTAACAATGGCTTTGGATGTTCTTCGTCAGAAGGACGACCAAGGGCTTGATTCCTATGATCCAGATTATTTCTTAATGTAAGATCAACGCCGAACGAAGTCACCTTCGCGCCATTTGCGGTCATTGCGACGAATATTGAGTTCTGCAATGCTGGGCAGAAACATGAAGTGGTGGCGATTGGATTTGGCATGGCCAGAAGGCGACAGTTCAAAGGGATTTGCTGGGACGTGCTCAATAACTTCGTCAGCAGGTATAACGATCTCAACGGCTACTGGGCGGTCGGTCAATTTGCGCAAATCGCCGATACCGGTACACACAATCTGAAATTCCAACTTCGTAAAGGGGTAACGGTGCCTCCGTACCCGGAGTTCTCCCCAACCTCGTCATATTACTGGCGTATGGTGGTTAGGTTGATGACCGCGAACAAGATGCCTGAAGTATGGCTTTCCGACGCAGCCATTGTCTTCTCGATGGCGGGGCCTACCATCGCCTCTTGCTCCATCGAGATCACGACCGATCTCGGTAAAATTTACCATCACACGAAGACAATTGCGGTTAGACCTCATGACCAAATGAAAGAACATCAAAGGCTGGATCGGTTTGGGCCGTCAAATCAGAAAGGCGTATAGCTTTTCGTCCGCTTCGGGCCGGAGGCCGTCTTCAGCTTCGCGCCATTAGCGGACTTGATAGAGTTGATTTAAAGCAGCGTGGAACATAGCATCAAAACATGCTTCTCCACGACCTAATCACTAAGATCGGCAGCCCCTTCATCTTGCGGTACGAAGACACCTCACTCAACATGTCTCGCCGTTTCAAATTGCTGGGAATAACTCCTTTCGTAATCTCTTTAATTGCAGCGAAAGACAAGCTCGCGCTATTCGAGAGGCTCCGCATCGCGATGCGGATGCCATACAGCGAAATCACAAATTGGGACGCTTTAGATGAAGCCTTGGGTGATCTGTCATGGCTCCCCCACACTTCGATTAACATCGTTCTCGAAGGCGCTGAAACTTTTTACCGCCATGACCAGCAGTCGTTTCGCACATTCCTTGATATAGTTGAGAACGCAGGGGCCACTTGGGCAGTGCCCGTTGCAGAGGGCGAATGGTGGGACCGAGGCGCTGTTCCTTTCCATCTCTACGTTGACGCAAAGACAAGTGAACATTTTCCGTTTAAGTTTCCGGACGCGGGGGGATGAGGCGTCGGCCCGACTTGTCGGCAATGGGCCGGAGGCCGTCTTCAGCTTCGCGACAGAAGCAGACGTAACACTACGTCAGAAACGATGGTCCAAGGGCACTTTGATTCCATGACTCGTTGGTTTCTGACAAACGGGTGTGGGGAAAATGATCTCTGCCTTTTTGATAGGAAGGCTCGGACAGAAATTTGTGGCTTTTCCAAAGCTCAGTTAGCAGCATGCCGACCAAACGCCGTCTTTTAAGTCGCGTTGTCATCACTAGGCGACCTGCTTCATGTGCATCAAAACCTGCCAACTGCGGCGCGATTTCATATACCGACAAGATCACGGTATGCTGTTGTTTTGCATCAGGTGTCACTTCTACGACTACACCGCCCGGTTCATCGCATAAGGCGACTCGCGTAGCCGAGTTCATTAAGACTGCGTCGCAAAGGTCTAAAAGCGCGGCCGGAGCATCCGTAAATACCCCGCTGATACGAAAACCCGAAATTTGCCTTCCGCGAACAAAGATTAGCTCGCTCCAACCGTGAAGGTCAAAGTCGAAATATAGCTGAATTCTTTCATCGGGTTTGCTGACATCGCCGCACATGCACACCAGTTAGCGTTTTTGCGCCGAATGCACCAGTGTTTCTGCTTCGGGCCGACTGCAGTCATCAGAGAAGGCGCGCCGCACGGCCACTGCGCCGCGTGGCATTGTTGTAATACCTCGAGGCCTGCTGCACCGATCGATGCCGCGACTGCTCCATTGCCTCGGGGAGAGGTATGCCACGATTGGCAGCCTCGGTTAGATATCCCGACCGCAAGCCATGCGCCGAAAACTCCCCCGGCTCCAAGCCGGCCATTGCCGCCCGCTGTTTGACGATATCGTTGACCGATTTCGGATCCAGCACCCGCTTCGACACATTGCCCCAGCGATCGACCTTTCGAAACACGGATCCCGCGTCGATCTTTGCCGCCGTCATCCATGCTTCCAGCGCCTCGACCGGCCGGCCGGTAAGATAGACGACCTCGTCGTGATCGGCACCGGATGTTTTCGTCCGTCCGAGATGAATGGCAAGCGAGGGGAGGGGAGGGCCGCTTTCGACAACGATCGGTGGCTCGACCGTCAGCTGCTCGCGACGCAGTCCGGCAATCTCGCTGCGCCGGCGTCCACCTGAGGCGAACGCGACCATCAGGATCGCCCGGTCGCGCAGATCACGCAGACTGTCGCTGGCACAGGTTGTCAGCATTTTGGCGAGTACATCGCCTGTGACCGCCTTTGCGCTCTTTCTTTTTCGCGGGCGCGGGGTTGCCCTGACGGCCAACCGAATGGCCGATTTGAGGGCAGGGGAGGCGAAGACGCCGGAAAGCCCGCGCCATTTCGTCAGGGTCGACCAGGTCGCCAGGCGCCGGCGCACCGTGTCGGGTGCATGCGGGCCGGTCACCTTGAGAAACCCCTGGCCGCGAAGACTGAGCTCGACCTCGGCCGGCATTCCGTGATCCGGATCGGTTTCGCGCTTGTGTGGATCCCACAGATGATGCGCGACAAATTTCAGCAGCAGCGCCTCAGGCGCCGGCCAAGGCAAAGACTTCGCCGTGGCCGCCAGCGACCAGGCCTGTAGATAGGCAAGATCGGAGGCGAGTGCGCGAAGCGTATTTTCACCCATGCCTTCGTTGACGAGATGGCGCAGGGTTTCGACATCCTGGTCGGTCAACAGCTCCGCCAGCTCGTCGCGACGCTCCATCGGCAGGACGGCAGCGATCGTGTCGAGCTCTGCGATCCGTCCCTCAACGGTAGAAAGATCCTGAGCGGACTTGCGGGACTTTGCCATCATTCCACAGCCGCCTGGGGCCGCCAGCGCGCAATCACCTGCTCGATTTCGCTGCGATACTCGTAGGGGTAAACCACATCTTCCTCACGCGCGAGCCAGGTAAAGATCGTTGCCATGTCCTCGGACACTTCGCGATCGACATTGGCCAGATCGGTCAGGTCGAAGCCGCCATGCTCTTCGGCATTCCACCAGGCGAGCAGAAAATTTGCCACACGCCGGCCCTGGCCGGAATCCTGATGCGCAATGTTGAGCAGTTTTTCGAGGGCGAAGCGGATGCGATCTTCCATGGAAAGTGCCTTTTCTGGCGATGGATGGGCGGCTTGGGTAGATCGGTTATAGCGCAGTATCAGCCAGACTTCGTTTCAACGAGACGCCGACGCTTTTGCCGGCTGATGAATGCGGCCGAACCTTGCCTTTTGCCAATGGCATGGACGGGCGATGCTGCTACACTCCGTTGAACGCGAGGAGATGCCAGTGCCTGAGTGGCCGAAGGACAAGCTTTTGAGAACGGGACCCGATCTGCCGATGGCGGAACGCATCTGGCGATACCAGCACAATATTCGCACCATCCGGGCGTCGGGCTGCGCTGTGCCGACACCCTCGATGGTTGATACGCTTGATCCGGCCGAAATCGAGATCTGGTTCGCCGACAAGGCATTTACGACGGATCGACTGGACCGATTGATGCGGAGAATTGCCGACCTTCCGTCGGAAACCGAATTTCCCAGCCTGCTCATCCCTCTCGAAAAAGACGGCGATCCGTAGAGAGCCAAGTCACCGGCATACGCCATGGGGTCTGGCCTGTTCGCTTGCGTGAGATTGATCACCGCTCCCATCAAACCATCCGTGACAGCGTGACAAAATCAGTCGCCATGGGCAAACGGCCCCAGGACCGGAACACCTTCCTTGCGGGCGGCAGCGGCGAGTTTGCGGTCGAGCGTCGCTAACGGAGTACTGCGATTGAGCGCGAGCGCCAGATAGGCGGCATCATAGGCGCTCAGGCCATGATTGGCGGACAGCAGCAGCACATAACTGTCGCTTCCAATGCCGGCATCGTCGAGCGGCAGGCGGCGGACCCGTTCCATATTGACCAACGCGGCACCGGCGGCAATCCGGCTGCGACGCTCGGACATGGCCAGAATGTTGCGGATCTCGAAGAAAAACAGCGACGGGATGGGGCAGGGGGCGTCGATGGTGGCGATCACCGCTTCGGCCGCATCGGAAAACTCTTCCGGCAGCAGCCAGGCGGCGGCCATCGAGGCGTCGATGACAAAAGACATCAACGGCGGCCTTCGTCGCGCCAGGAGAGGATTTCCTCATGGGTGGAAGGCGTTGCCTTCAGGCGGGCGGCGCGGACTTCGGCGAGCAGCAATTGCAAGTCGTTCTCCTTGCGCATGCGGGTCACGCGCGCGATTGGATCATTGCCGCGGGCAATGACAAAATCCTCACCGGCCTCGACGCGGGCGAGCAGGTCAGAGAGATGCGTCTTTGCTTCGGAGATTTTGATCGTCGTGGTCATCGGCACCGGCCCCGCTGTTGGCTCATAGCAAGCATAAGCGGGCCCACGAAGTGGGTCAAGCGGTTGGTCTGCTCACCTCCGATAAGCAATACTTATCGATGGTTAGGGCGTCATCTAGCAAAACCACGCAGTGACGGACACAAACTATCCACTGGTGTCCGTTTAGAAAATCATTTACCATGATTTCAATGTCTTACGATCTTGCCGGATTGCCCATTTCAGCGCTGTTGCGGTAAGCGGGGCTGATTTGGTGGCAGTGCCCGATAACGGGCAGTGCGGATGGCGAGATTGCGTCCGTGTGCTGCCCTT
>NZ_JAFLMY010000048.1:0-10322 GCF_017313375.1 Agrobacterium sp. Ap1 | reverse complement strand
GAACGGGGGCATCCATACATGAGCCGGTTAGGCGCATAATTTCCATTGAGAATTGAGCCATGTGAACCTTCCCCCAATGCGGCGAGCGGCGGGGGCAACGGAGTGATCCACATGGGACTTTTAAACATCATCCGTCGGATGGCGGTGCGTGAGAAGCAGTCGATCCGGGAGATCAGCCGGCGCACCGGGCTGTCGCGCAACACGATCGCGAAGTATCTGAACGCAGGTACGATCGAGCCAACCTTCACGATACCAGAACGACCGAGCAAGCTTGATCCTTTTGCCGATAAGCTGGCGGCCTGGCTGAAGACTGAGGCCGGGAGGTCACGCAAACAGCGCCGAACTCTAAAGCAGCTTCATGCCGATCTAGTCGTTCTCGGCTTTACCGGCTCCTATGGTCGGGTTGCCGCCTTCGCCCGTGATTGGCGGGCTGACCGGCAACGTGAGCAGCAGACGACGGGCCAATCTGCTGCACATGCTGATTGACGGCAAAACGACCGACGGCCCCGATATCGACACGCCCCAGGCGCTGACCTTGGTGCGTGAACCCAAGGCCAACGTCGAACGTTACGATGGCCTTCGTGTCCGGATCGTGGGAGGTCGCCATGCGTCATGATCCCGCCAGCGCC
The DNA here is from genome assembly GCF_017313375.1 of Agrobacterium sp. Ap1. Classification (NCBI taxonomy): domain Bacteria; kingdom Pseudomonadati; phylum Pseudomonadota; class Alphaproteobacteria; order Hyphomicrobiales; family Rhizobiaceae; genus Agrobacterium; species Agrobacterium sp. Ap1. Next base: position 9,693 of record NZ_JAFLMY010000048.1, on the reverse strand, counting down.
GCCGTCGTCATCATGCTGCGTAGCCTGAGGATGTATGGCATGTCTCAAGCGGTCACGGACCTGATCGAGCAAGGTGCTCCGGCCTTCGATGCAGCCGTGCCGATCCCGTCCCAGTTGCTGAAAGCCGAGATGGCTGAGCGTGAGGTCCGGTCCATCGCCTATCACATGAAGGCTGCCCGCTTCCCGGCCTACAAGGACATCTCCGGGTACGACTTCGCCGCCAGCGAGATCAATGAAGCGACGGTGCGCCAGTTGCATCGATGCGAGTTCATCGATGGAGCGCAGAATATCGTGCTTGTCGGCGGACCGGGCACAGGAAAAACGCATATTGCGACCGCCCTCGGTGTCCAGGCGATCGAGCATCATCGCCGCAAGGTGCGCTTCTTCTCAACCATCGAACTGGTCAACGCGCTCGAGCAGGAGAAGGCTAAAGGCAAGGCAGGCCAGATCGCGGAGACGCTGGTTCGTTTCGATCTGCTCATCCTCGATGAACTCGGATACCTTCCGTTCAGTGCCTCAGGCGGAGCGCTACTCTTCCACCTGATGAGTAAGCTCTACGAGCGCACCAGCGTCGTCATCACCACCAACCTCAGCTTCAGCGAATGGGCCACCGTCTTCGGCGATGCCAAGATGACTACGGCTCTGCTGGACCGCCTCACACACCGTTGCCACATCCTGGAAACCGGAAACGACAGCTTCCGATTCAAAGCCAGCTCGGCTGCAGCCGCACAGAAGAGAGGAGAAAAAGCCAGTCCCTTGAGCAAAGCCTGATCAGAAAACCAAACTCAGAGGTGGCTCACTTCTTGGTGGAAAAACCGGCTCAGTTCCGCGTGGAAACCAACAACAGCTAGAGCAGAGCGTGCTGGCGGCGGTCAAATGAAGCAAACGCCTCTCGTTCCGGTCTAAGGCCGTTTCTATCGGTTGCCCGATAACAGACTAACGCTAGGAATTTCTGCCTCATGCTCTTGATGGGAACCGAACCTTCGACCCGCAAGGTTTAGACCAATTTAAAATTCAAAGATCTTTAAATAGCAGAAGTTTAGTATGCTGTGCACTGAGTGCGGCTGGCGATAACCTGAGATCATGAACTGAGAAGCGCTGTCCATTCCCAGAGAATGCGAAACATTCAGCGATCGCGTTGATCGACCTCCTGTTCCGAGGCTTTCTGGCGAGGCAACCGAAGACCACCTCGCCAGGACCTTTTACTTGCCGTGCCCGATGGCCAACCCACGGGTTAATCTGTACCGGAGACGGCAAGAGCGGGATCGTAAAACTTGAATACTCAAATACGCGCAAGTCACTCTCCAGTCTTTTGAAGGTCTCAGATCGTTTGAAAAAGCGACTATCCGTAGTGGCGAGCTACAGCATATCCACCTGCGCTAGCGAGCCCTGTCAGCACAGTGCCCCAGATCATATCGACGACGCTGAGGGTTACGGGCCAGTTCTTTATGGTTGACAGATTGGTGATATCGTAGGTCCCGTAAGCGGCGAGCCCGAGCAAGGCGCCATTGCCGGCCGCTGTCCAGAGCGACCCCACTTCAAGCCCGGGCCGGACTGCCAGAACAACAATCGCTACAGCGAAGAACAGGTAAAACACTGTGGCCACCGCAAGATTTGGCGACGGCAGCATCAGATCGCCGAGTTGCTTTTGGTAGAACTTGCGGGCAACTACGCCCAGCCAGATGGCATCGATAGCCAAGAACAGGACGAGCGTCGAGAAATAGGCAATTCCAAATGTCTTCATCGTACTCATCCGTTTTCTGTATTGTCGCAAGGCTGACCATCGGTCGATTAGACCGTTGGCGCGGGCTGAGGAAATTACGTGGACGTTATGCGGCTGCCGCCGATCGGCGCTTCAGCCATCGCAGTACACGTATTTCTTCCTCGTCTAGCCACTGCTGCAAACGCTCGCTTTTGCTCTTGAGCTTCAGGACGTCTCGCAGCATCCCCGACTGGAAATCCTCAAACACGGCTGGATGGATGTAGGATGAGCGGCACACAGCGCGTGTGTTGACGAGCTTTGCAGCCACTGCGTCGATCGCTTCGTTCAACTGACGGTTCAGTTCGCGCTTTGTGGCCGCCACCTCAAGCGCCGCCAATGCCTCGACGGCCATGCAGGTGGCGCCCCAAGTTCGGAACTGCTTAGAGCTGAAGCTGTCGCCGGTTACCTCACGGATATAGTCATTAACGTCGTGTGAGGAAATCGCGCGGCAACCGCCTTCGTCGCATACGTATTGGAAGAGATGCTGACCTGGAAGCTCCTGCAGTTTTCGAACAACGTTGGCGATACGCCGATCGCTGTGCGCCAGATTCCATTCCTTGCCAGACTTGCCTTTAAAGCGGAACTTCAAGCTGCCGCCCTCGACCTTTACATGCCGGCTGCGCAACGTCGTCAGACCGTAGGACTTGTTCACCTCTGCATAGGCCGTGTTACCAATGCGGATGTAGAGGTTGTCGAGCATCCAGACGACCGTGGCCAGAGCTTTGTCCATTCCCAGACCGCGGGAGCGTAGGTCTTGCTCTACGCGTTCGCGCAAGTCCGGCAAACGGTCGGCGAAATCGACCAGCCGTTCAAATTTCGCTATACCGCGTTCGGCATGCCAGTCTGCGTGGTAGCGATACTGGCGACGTCCTCGCGCATCTTTGCCGATTGCCTGCAGATGCGAAAAAGGGTTCGTCGAGATCACGACATCGGTATAGGCTGGAGGGATCGCCAAGGCATTCAGCCGCTTGATCTCCTCGGCTTCCTTAATCCGTCGCCCATCCGGACGATAATAAAGAAAGCCTTTGGCGCCTACCTTACGCGTGATCCCCGTTTCAAGGCCAGGGACATAGACTAGTCCTGAAGCGAGCTTTGCGTCCGCGGCAATCGTGTCGATTTTCGTGATGATCTGGTTCATTGGCCAATAACTCACAGATCGAGCGGCTGTTCCGCGCTGCGGGACAATCGGCGAGCCGACGATCCGGAACATCATCGCGGCTTCTTCGTTAGCCGCCTCCAGTGAACGCAAAAGGAAACTTCAATGACATTGAACGGCAGAAAGATTGCAATTCTTATCGCACCGCGCGGTACCGAGGAGCCCGAATTCAAGCAGCCGAAGGACGCCGTTGAGGCGGCTGGTGCGATGGTGGCCGTAATCGGTATCGAGACCGGCGAGGCCAAGACAAATAACAACGACCTCGATGCTGGCGGCAGCTACCAGGTGGACAATGTGGTTTCTGAGGTTTCCGCTGAGGAATTCGACGGCCTTGTCATTCCCGGCGGTTGTGTCGGTGCGGACAAGCTCCGGGCCGACAAGGACGTGGTCGCTCTCGTGCAATCGTTCTTCCAGCAGGGCAAACCGGTGGGCGTCATCTGTCACGGACCTTGGCTGTTGGTAGAAGCCGACGTCCTTCAGGGACGGACCGTGACCTCGTTTCCGACTGTCCGCAAAGATATTGAAAACGCAGGCGGCATATGGGTTGATGAGGAAGTGGTCTGCGATCAGGGCCTCGTCACCAGCAGAACACCTGACGACCTTCCGGCATTCTGTGACAAGATCGTCGAGGAGTTCGAAGAAGGAAAACATCGAGGGCAAACGCGCAGCGCTTAACCTACTGTTTCGGACTATATATCAGCAATTTCGCGAGCGGAACTTTCGCTCGAAGTGCAGCGTTTCCCGTTCTTTCGGGGAGCGCCTCATGTCGATATCACAGCCAATCCGCTATTCATCTGATCTGGAGAGCATCAAGGATGATGAGACAGAGACGATCGCTGGCCTAAACGAACAGTTCGACGTCATCATGCAGAAGACAGCAGAAGACTACGGTCACGCCGTCCGCTCAGTGCATGCAAAGGCGCACGGCATCATCGAGGCGGAAATGACGGTCGCAGGCGGCTTGCCGCCTGAGCTGGCCCAAGGCATGTTCGCGACGCCTGGAGCGCATAAGGTTTTTCTTCGCCTCTCGACGAATGCCGGCGATATTCTTCCTGACGCAATCTCCTTGCCTCGAGGCCTTGCCATGAAGGTGCTTGATGTCGAAGGGTCCCGGCTTCCGGATGCCGAAGGCTCGACACAAGATTTCATCATGGTCAACGGTCCCGTCTTCCAGGCGCCAACCGCCAAGAAATTCCTATCCAGTCTGAAGCTTCTCGCCAAAACGACGGACAGGATGGAGGGCACAAAGACCGTGATGTCGAGCGTACTCCAGACGGTGAACAAGGGCCTTGAAGCCGTTGGCGTTTCAAGCCCGAGTATCCAATCGCTCGGTGGCGCGCCGAACCTCGATCCACTCGGAGAGACATACTTCAGCGTCACACCGTTCCGCTATGGTGATTACATTGCCAAATTCAAATTGAAGCCGATCTCGCGTGACCTGACAAAGCGGACGGACACCCTCATTGACGCAAGCGTTCGTGAAAACGCCGTTCGCGAAACTGTTCAGGCGGAAATGCAGGAAACCAACGGGGTCTGGGAATTCCAGGTCCAGCTCTGTCGAAATTTGGAAAACCAGCCCATCGAAGACCCGACGGTCGAGTGGAACGAGGAAGACGCTCCGTTCCTCACCGTCGCGACGGTCACCGCGATGCCACAAGATAGCTGGCGCGATGTGAACGTGAAAAAGGTCGATGAAGAGATGCGGTTCAGCGTTTGGACGGGTTTAGAAGCCCACCGGCCCCTCGGCAACATCAATCGGGCGCGTAAGGATCCGTACCGCCATTCGGCAGAATTCCGAGCCCGATTTAACGGTTGTCCGTTCCACGAACCGTCCCGCTGATCCGAGCTAGGATTGTCTCGCGAGGCGTTCCGGTAAACGGAGTGCCTTTGTTTGTTCTGATCGGAAAGCCTCTATGCCTAAGGTAATGCAAAATCCTGAATCCGAAGGCCCCTCAGGTGGCTGGGGATCAGTCAAATCGATCGCACGTATCATCGGTGATGAGCGGCCCTCCCCAATGGTGCTTGAGGAGCTGGCCCGGCAGAACAAGCCGGGTGGCGTGATGTGCGTTTCCTGCGCCTGGCCTAAACCAGTAAACTACCACCCTTTCGAATTTTGCGAGAACGGCGCGAAAGCGACAATCTCAGACCTAACGAGCGCTCGCTGCACGCGTGAATTCTGGACTGATCACACTGTGACGGCGCTTCGCGACTGGAAAGACTACGACCTCGAGCAAACCGGCCGGCTGACCCACCCCTTACGTTACGACAGGGCGACCGATCGTTACGTCGAAGTCGCTTGGGAAGACGCCTTCGAAGATATCGGTAGAACATTGCAGTCCATCCCGCGCGAAAGTGTTGTTTTCTATTCTTCTGGTCATGCGGGCTTGGAAGCATCCTACCTCTACGCATTGCTGGCTCGGACCTACGGAAACAACAATCTTCCGCAAAGCTCCAACATGTGCCACGAGACGACATCGGTCGGGCTGCAGAAGGTGATCGGTTCTCCAGTCGGAACCATCGTTTGGGATGACCTGGAGAAGGCTGACGCATTCTTCTTCTTCGGTCAAAATCCCGGGTCAAACAGCCCGCGCTTCCTTCACCCACTCCAGGAGGCGAAAAAGCGCGGCGCGAAAATAGTGACGTTCAATCCCGTCATGGAGCAGGGCCTCGTTTCCTTCGTAAACCCGCAGAGCCCTGTCGATATGCTGACGGGGCGCGAGACCCAGATCAGCGACGAGTATCTCCAGGTTCGCGCTGGCGGTGACATCGCTGCCATTCTCGGTCTTTGTAAGGTAATCGTCGAGGCAGACGATGCCGCCGTGGCGAACAGAGCCTCGCGCGTTCTCGACGTCCCCTTCATCGAGGAGCACACGGTCGGTTTCGACAGCTTCATCGATCTCATCCGATCGACAGAGTGGGAGACCATCGAGGCAGAAAGCGGCCTGACTGAGAACGCGATCAGACGTGCCGGTGAGATCTACGTTCAATCGAAGCGTGTTATAGGTGTCTATGGCATGGGGCTAACCCAGCACTCTCAGGGCGCGCTGAACGTTGCCATGATCGTCAATCTCCTTCTTCTGCGCGGCAACATTGGTCGCGAGGGCGCCGGCTGCTGTCCGGTACGCGGCCACTCGAACGTTCAAGGCCAACGAACTGTCGGTATTGCCGAAAAGACCAAGCTTATCCCCATGGACAAGCTGAAGTCCCTCTTCGATTTCGACCCGCCAACCGAAGATGGTGTGACTATCGTCGATGCCGTGAAGGGAATGATGGCAGGAAAGATCAAGGCAACCATATCGCTTGGCGGTAACCTGGTCCGCGCCGTTCCCGATCAAAAGGCAATGGAAAACGCCTGGGCCCAGCAGGATTTGACCGTCGTCGTTTCGACGAAGCTGAACCGAAGCCACCTCTTTCCAGGCGCGAAGTCCTACATCCTTCCGTGCCTTTCACGCTTAGAGCGCGACGAGCAAGCCACGGGTGCGCAGTCCGTCACCACCGAAGACAGCTTTTCCCACATCTCGGGATCCGTCGGCAAACGTACGCCAGCCTCCAAACACCTTCGAAGCGAGCTTGCAATCGTGACCGGCATTGCGAGAGCGACCGTTGCCCCGAGCCCAACGCTGAAATGGGATGAGTGGACCGGCGATTACAGTCTCGTCCGTGACCTCATCGAGGCGACCTACCCGGATCAATTCGAGCACTATAACGATCGTATGTTTAAGCCGGGCGGATTTTACCGGGGCAATGCGGCACACGAGCGCGTCTGGAAGACCGAAGAGAAGAAGGCAGTCTTCACGACACCCAAACAGCTCAACGCCTTGGCGTTCAGCGACGCCGAAGGGCGCTACCGCCTCGTCACCATGCGGTCGAATGATCAGTTCAACACGACGATTTATGGATATTCAGATCGGTTTCGCGGGATCGAAGGAACCCGAGACGTGGTGCTGATGTGCGCCGATGATATCCAGTCGGCGGGGCTGCACGAGGGGCAAGTCATTACCCTTGTGAGCGATTTCGAAGACGGGATCACGCGTGAGCTTCCCGGTCTCACGGTAACCAAACATAATCTTCCGCCAGGGACAATTGGAGCGTATTATCCAGAGGCCAATGTGCTGGTTGCCGTCGACCATCATGATGAGTTGTCGAAGACGCCAGCGTCGAAAGCGGTGCCTGTCCGGATACAGGTGAAAACCCACGCAGCCCAATAGTTAGTATCACGAGGTCACATGATGGACGCATACCTGTTTTCGACTGACCATGCCGGCTCGCATCCGCCTTACCTGATCGTTCCCGATCAGAATTCCCCTCGCCCGGGACATCCTGATGGCAAGTCTTGGGTCCCTTTCAAAGCGATTGGATTCAAGGACGCTACGTTGGTCGGTGATCCTGAGGCAATCGAAAAAGCTGTCAAGGCAGACGGATCGTACGTTGGAGGTTAGATAGAGTGCCCGGTTATTGTCTCAGCCTTGGTCAGTTTCATTCAAGCTATGAGACGCTGCGGTTATTACCGCACACGGCTTCACAACCCGGGTTAGCCCTTTTGAACCGTAGTCTGGTCCGAAGCCTGGCTGGACCGTTACTGGTGGCATTCACACGAATTCGATAGCGCGGGCCTTAGCTGACCTAGCAGCCTCCGCGGCACGACGGCTACGAGCTGGCCGCGTCACGTCGGCGATAATAGATTCAGCAACGATCTTTCCGAGCTCAGCGGCACTGGTGATGCCTTGTACAAAGGGCCGCTTGTGGAGAAGGTAGGAAACGGCAGGGATGTACAGACGCCGCACAGGCTTGATCCCGGCAATAAGTGGCCGACATTGCTCGTCGACATCAATGCCCCCGGTACGGATTGAGTTTCCACGCGGCGTGATGGTTCGTGCTTGCGATATCAGTCGAGCGTCGTGAAGCGACGGGAACGGCAAATCATCCGCCGATAAAGTTTTCTGTCCCGTGGCGTCGATCAAGGTATCGAACTGCAGCGTGCCGTCCTCGAAAGTGACGGTAGCACCGCGTTCGACATTGTCGGTTACGATCTCTGATCGGTCGCCAAGCTTTACAATATTCAGCCTATTGGCCTTACGGAGCGCAATCAGGCGCTCGATCGATAGATGGGGTACGGTGGCATAATCGTCGGCAAATATGCTCTTGAACGATCGGTTGAACCGGTCAAGGTCTTCGGCGGTGAAGTAGCTGACTGCGGTCTCAATAATCTCGTGGGTGATGAGGATCGCATACCGCCATCCAACGGTATGTTTCGCTAAGTAGTTTTGTTTTGCTTCATTAAGGTTCGATGCCGCCCATTCAAACGGATCACATTTGTCTCTGACGCCGTAATAGGCTGTTGCAAACGTGTCGACCGTCAGCCCTTCAAGCCCGATGAGCCGAGCATATTCTGGATCGGCGACCAAAAGTTCCTGACGGAAGAGGTCGAACACATCGTCGAGCAGACCGCTACTCCCGAGCGTAATACGGGCAGACACCGCTTGCGCTGTGCAGATCAGCGGGTCTTTGTAGGGGATGGGGAAGAAGAAGTCTGCCTCGGGCAGTAGACCTTTGCGAGACATCATCGACACTTCAAACCCGTCGTGACCATCCTTAATCTGGTAGTCGAGACAACCATCCGCGTTTCGATCGAAGCGGCCAAACATGGTCGCGACGGTCATTACCGCGTCAATCGCACTGAGCGATGTTCCGAGCACACCGATCTTGCCACTCGGGATCGAATGCAACGCGGTAGCGGGCCACGGGGCGGCAAAATAACCCGGCGACGTTTCGGGCGCGGACGGGAAACTGTGTCCCGTCGCTACAATCACATAATCGAAGAGTTCGATGCTCGCATCGTCTCCGTATTTTAAAGCGAAATGACTACCGCTGGGCGCGATGTCCGCGACCTGACAGCGCTCGCAGACACAGATCGTATAGTTCGCCTGCTCACCCAGTGCGACGATCGTCTCGAACTGCGCTCGGAAATAGTCGCCGATAACCACACGCGGGTAGAAGGCACGATCAGATATGCCGATGCGTTCGATCTCGAATTCCGACAGATATTCTTCGGATTGTTCGGCAAGCCAGGCAACGAGGGTCTCAGGAAGATCAGGGATTTCGATGCTTGGAATGTTCGACAGCATCGCCGGATCATTGATCCCGCGCTGGTAGGGCGTCCCCTTGCCGGCGACGTCCGACGCTTCAAGGATGACGATTGCCAACGGTGACTTAGACTTTATGAGATCTTGCAGGGCATACAGAGCCGTCGGGCCGGACCCGACGATGGCGACGCGTTTACGCGTTTGGGGCTCCAGCAGCGCGGGACGCACTGCGCAGCTACCAAACGATTACGACGACGACCTGTTCCAACGTTGGCTGGTCACTCATTGACGACAGGCACGAAAAAGCCATTTACGCCGTGGACGGAGAAACAGAAGGCAAACGTATGAAGCTTTTGATGTTCTACATTGGCGGCGATTGCGGTGGATCGAACATCGAGTTACATGATATCCGGTTTTCGATCGGAGAGAGCGCGGAAGCCTGCTACGACGACCTGCGGCGGCAATGGTGGGGCGATCCAAAAAGTCTCCACCTTGATTGTGGGGGCGAGCTCACCCAGGCGGATGGGTACGATATTAAACTGTTGGGCGTCGTCGCCTTAAGTTTGGCTATGGCACGGTGATCGACATCGGCCAGGTTTCAGGCGCTGATCGACATGGTGATATCTCGCCATGCCGCGATAGCGTGAGAGCGAAGCTTTCGATGATCTGCTGCGGTCAGATGTTTGCGGTGA
>NZ_JAFLMY010000047.1:0-11496 GCF_017313375.1 Agrobacterium sp. Ap1 | reverse complement strand
AAAGCTGAGCGGAAACCGGTAATAGAGCCAGACCGCATGGGCAATGATCTCGGCGGGGAAACGGTGGCGTCTAAAGTGAGCAGGCGAGATCTCGGTCATGGTCACTGAATCCAGCACGGTCACAACAAAGTCGTTAAGCCGACGCTACCCCTCAGACACATGATCGTAGTTCGCTTCGGTTCGAGGAGCTGTCGAGAGTCCTGCCGGCTCAGGACATCCGCGCGTAGAACGCGTCAGGGTTGCGAGTTATTTACCAGGCTTCGTCCGCGAAGCACGGGCGGCCGTCATGTGATTTGCATCATGCAGGAAGAACCAGCCATCAAAGTTGAACTTCCTGTTTAACCTTTCGCTGCGGCCATCTCACGCAAATACTTGGAACGGAATCCAACGCCTGCCTGATCGCCACCGGCCTCCCGTACGGGTATGGCAAGAGCGGTTTGGTGTGCATTTGACGAATTCCCGGTTGAGGACTATCTCGCGTCGTGATGCCCCCAGGTCGTGTATCCCCGGTTCCAGCGAGCCGAGAGACTTTAGAACTGGGCAATAGTAATGTCCGCAGCACTCCTGATCGAGTTGTTTGCCGACTCCGATATCGGCCCGGAGCACACCTTCCTGCCGCCCGAAAAAGGCTGGTACGTGTTGTCCTCTATCCGATATGAGGTGTATCGCTCCATGCACCACCGCTCATTGACGTCTGGCTCGCTCGCACCTCGGTCGCCGACCTGTCGAACGGGGACGGAGGCCGCCTCGATCGGAGCGGCACAGGCGCGCCGCGGCCCACCCCCATATGGCTGATACGTGTTATCGGCTGCATTATATGAGCGGTACCGAGCACCACACCACTCCTGCGCCTTGGCGGATAGCGTTTCGGACAGGAAAGCAACCTGGGCCCCGGTCACATCGGGTTTGTTCGTGGGGCTTAGCGGCACAGTCGCGCGCTGCTCGGACTTCGCTTCGGCCACGAGCGTATTCTCGGGCAACACAGCGGGAAGCCTCTCGTAAGCCTGCAAGCTGGAATCAACCCTCCGTACCTCGGGCGACCACAGTGGCTCGCCATAAATATTCGCAAATCGATGCGGCGCAATAGGTGCCGCCAGGTAGGATGACACCCGCACCCCAGCCGCTGCAATCGGCAGGAGACAAGAAGCTAGAACGAGACCTGTTAGTAGTTCGCGCATAGGATATCAACCTTCTGAATTCGCTATCCAAAAATGTCGATAGAGACTGGTTTGTTCCTAGGCCAAAAGTCCGATATCGGCTGGCCCTGCATCAGTGTTTCATCATGTTTCCGGCATGGTCGCTCACGGTCTTAGCAACCCAACTTCTTTTGCCGCATTCAGAAAAGCCTGGGCCGCGACCACAGCGCTGACTTTGCCCCTAAGCGCCCCGAGGCAAGCTTTTTTTGCGACCTTGAAATTCTTCCCGGCGGGTTGGGGCCAGCAGGTCATCAAGACTTCCAAGGCTTCACGGCTATTGCCGACACGTTTAAAGTGGTCGCCGCAATCGAAGGCTAATCTCATAAGTGGCTTCCCAAAGGTCGTTCTGCATAACGTCGCTCCTGGTCCCCTCTCCTTTCCCTCGAACGTGAAACGCTCACGGCTCGTTCCAGACTAGGACTTCAGTCCCACCGTCACGCTGCCATGCCCCAGGAGCGATCTACGAGGTTCCGGTTGGAAAGCGAAGGATAGGTTTCGACGAGCTTGGTCGCTTTGTTGAAGTCTAGCTTTTCTCTCATTTTGCCGAAAAGGCCGCGTTGGAATTGCTTCGATTCATCCGCGGGACATTTGCCACCCCGTGCCGCCCGTTAGGTTGAGCTTTCGGGCCAAAGGTCCAACGGGAATGGACTTTGAGCGTTGCCGCAACATATTGCCAAGGGCATCGGCACTGCCTCCCAATCGAGGATTGGGACAGGCGTGGTGGAATCAACAGGGAGGATATCCATGAAACGCATCGTAATCATCAGCCTTATGGCGGCATCTCTCGCCGCCTGCACGGCAACCGAACAAGGGGCGGGGGTTGGAGCGGCAACCGGTGCTGTCATCGGCGGCGTCGCCACCGGCAACGTCCGCGGCGCAGCCGTCGGCGCCGCAATTGGCGGTGTCTCGGGCGCTTTGATCGGCAGGGTCGCAGAGCAGCCTGGCCGCTGCTACTACCGCGACCAATACGGACGCCGATATGTCGACCGCTGCTAATTAGTACGCAATCTAGGGCATGTGAGGCTGATGTTTCACATGCCTGTATCCCCGACAAGATACAAACCTCGCCGTCGAGCAATCACCAAGGGTGTGGATCACTGATTGCAGAGGACCTATATAAAAATCCCACGAACCTCTGCAAACTTGCGATGCGAGTGCAAACTGAGATCGGGTTCGTTGACGACCTCGCGGTGACTTCTCCCATCCGTCATATTTTCCGGGGGGAACAAGTGGCTATAGCGCCGAATATAGTCCGTCACTCGTCTCCCGTATTCCGGGCTCAAATCTCGCTTTTGCGCTAGCATCGAGCCGATCGCTCTCGCTCGATCAAATACCAAAATCTCTAGGGTCAGGGCAATTCTAGTCCGGCGATTTTCAAAGGATAGCGAATCCTCGTCTCCTAAAGCCTCTAAAATACCCTAGCTGGCCCACCACCCGATAAAAAGCTTCCGGATGGTATTCGTCGCGTTGCAGAACTTCCTGGGCGTCCGGAGGACTCGTGGTGCCGGAATCTAACATTGGCAAAATTCATTGATTCGATGCTTGAGAGTACGGCTCCGTCGAACTCCCAATTACACCATTTTCAGGAGCACGATCTCGTTCGGACATTAGTAGTACAGCTGGGCCCAAGGTCTCACCTTCAGTCCGACTGACGGCCCGCAGTAGGAACAACAGTCTCTATCTAATGTTTCCCATGTAGCTTCGAGCACGCGATGTGCGTCAGAAGCTGGAGGAAAACCAAGGAGATGAGCATGAATATCGCAGTACGTGCGGCGTTGGCCGCAGCACTTCTCACAGGCACAGCCCTGTCGGCTTATGCCCAGACCAGCAGCACGGTCGGTACCGGGGGCACTGCAGCGGGTGGCGGAACATCCAGCAGCTCCGTTGGCACCGGCGGTTCGGCCGCAGGCTCCGGCAGCGGTTCGGGCTCCGCCTCGACGCTTGGTACCGGTGGCACGTCTGCCGGTGACGGGCAGTCGAGCAGTTCTGTCGGAACCGGTGGTTCGGCTGCGGGATCAGGTAGTGGTTCTGGTTCGGCGTCCACGCTCGGAACCGGTGGCACCTCGGCTGGCGGCGGCCAGTCCTCAAGCTCGGTCGGTACAGGCGGGAGTTCGGCCGGGGCAGCCGGCGACGATCATGGCAAAAGCAAAAAAGGATGCCCTCCTGGCCAAGCTAAAAAGGACGGCAGTTCCTGCTAATCATCTATGGGCGGAAGCGATAGCGCTTCCTTCCTCTCTTTAGGAGGACCGGGTATGACCTCGGCATCATTCTCACATAAGAGCGCCTTCGCCCTGCCGCTGATTTTCGCGATAATCATCGCCGGTGCGGCTTTGGCCAACGAAACCATCAAGCTCAACGACGGTACTACGTGTAGCGTCATTGAAAGCGGCAGCTCGGCGGGAAATGGGTCATCGACGTCAGTTACCGCTGGTGGCGGTGGTGTGTCGTCTTCGACGACGATCGGCGGCACGACGACAACAGTACAGTCACGCAATGGCTCGACATCCTCAAGCGCGGGTTCGTCGATTACGACCGGCACGGCTGGTACGCAGTCTTTTTCGACAGCGAGCGTCACCCGTCCTGACGGGACCATCATCACTCCCCGCTCCGACGGGACCTGCGACGTCACGAAACCTACGAAATAGAGGAGAAATCATTATGCTTAAAATGATCACGATGGCAGGTATTGCCCTTCTCGCCTCGGTCTTCTCCACGCCGGTACTCGCACAAGATTGTATTGCCACGGGCACTGTGGGTTCTGCTGGCAGCGCCGCCGCAGGGGGAACCTCCGCCAGTACAGTTGGCACAGCAGGTGCCTGCCAGAAAGACGGAGGTACGACAGCCTCGATCGGTTCAGCCTCTAGTGCTGCCGCCGCGGACGGCAAGTCGAAAAGCCAGACGAAGGTGAACGAAAACCCGAAACAGTTGAGCGCGCAATCCAGAGCACAGGCGATGGATAAGGGCACCTTTAGCAAGTCGCAGACAAAGACTCGCGTGAAGGGTGATGAACTTCAGAGCAGGACACGCAGCATGTCCCATGTGCCAGGCGAAAAGCCGGTGAAGAGCACCACCGACAGCATCGTTGTGCTACCGCAACCGTGAGACGCCACTAGTCGGTCGTATGGGCGCAGACCGGTCACCCGCCAAGCACCAGACGCACTTAGCGGCTTCGTGGCCGCGGCTTTCCTACCGCGTCGGCCTTAAGTCCGATGCTGGAACGATCGTAAACATCAAGGGATTATAACCCAGCGGATCTCGCGACGAAGATCCGAGCTAGGAGGAAACCATGCATAGACTTATTCTGACCGCCGCCTTTGTCTCCGTTTCAGCTTTGTCAGCATTCTCGCAGACCGCGCCTGCAGCCAATAGCGAGGGGAACACACCTGCTGTCGCTACGCCCGACACCAAGAACCCGACAGCTCCTGTAGAAGGCGCCAACAGTTTTACAGAAGACCAAGCCAAGGAACGGATCGAAGAGGCCGGCTACACCGGCGTCAAGGATCTTAAAAAGGATGACAAGGGCATCTGGAATGCTGCTGGAATGAAAGACGGCAAGAGCGTTTCGATCGCGCTCGACTATCAGGGCAATGTCGTCGCCAAGTAACGAAGGGAGATTACCGATGAGAACTGTCACTGGACTTTTTGACGATTATGCCGATGCCAGCGCCGCGGTTGGCGAGCTAGAAACCGCAGGCGTGCGGTCCGACGACATAAGCATTGTTTCAAACAACGCGGATCAGCGGCATGGCGACTCAAACGCCGCAGAAGGAGCAGGAACCGGCGCAGGGATAGGCGCGGTCGTCGGTGGCGCGGGTGGCCTGCTCACCGGTCTCGGCCTGATGGCAATCCCAGGCGTTGGCCCGGTCGTGGCAGCAGGGTGGCTTGTCGCAACGGCGGCCGGTGCTGCAGCCGGCGCAGTTGCTGGTGGGGCCGCCGGCGGTATTATCGGTGGGCTGACGAGCTCCGGCGTCCCGGAACGCGATGCGCATTTCTATGCAGAAGGCGTCCGGCGCGGTGGCACACTCGTGACTGCCAAGGTGGAGGACGCTCTAGCGCCGGAAGCTGAAGCTATCCTCAAGCGCTCCAACTGGGTCGATCCTGCAGAACGTCGCGTTTCGTATGAACGGCAAGGCTGGACAAGGTTCGACGAAACGCTCGATCCTTATGACGCCCAGCAGGTCGAACAGGAAAGGCTTCGATATCGCCGAGGCGGTATCTGAATTCAGCAGCGGGGCGCCTGAAGAGGCGCCCCTTTCGCCGCCCGACAGCTGATCTGATCTCGTATTACGTCGGTAGTGCGACATATTCGAAGACCAAATAGCTACGTAGGCGGTACGGGCACATCAGCTACTTTAGCTCAGACCTTGGTCGGTTATCGAACACCGATACCTTTGCTAGGATGCGGATGGTCTACAGGGGAGAAACGGAAGTGCAGCTGGGAAATGCAAAGCGAACTGCCCTTACCTGTCTCACCTATCAGCAAAGACAGTTGCTTTTTGCGGGGCTGAAAAGTGAGGTTAATCGCAGCTTCTGCATGCTCGATCCTCAAGCACAAAGACGCTGGGCTACCGCAGCCCAGAAGCTCACCGAAATCTTAGAATTCTTCGAGCATGCGCCTCAAGACGCCGAGGGCTGCTCAATGGTCAAAGCCGTGGAACTTGCCTGCGAGTTCACCATTCAAGCGATCCCATCGGAACATGAGATCGCGAACGCGACCATACACTGATCCTCAAGGCACTACTCTGTCGAAGCGGGGAGCAACGACATTGTTGGAGCGGGCGAAAAACTTTCGTTGTAAAAACTGGAAAAGAACCACGCCCAAGATCATCAACAAGCGAGCGGGAAGTAGTCTGAGATGGAATGTCCGATGATTTCACGCAGATCGCTCATAGCGGGAATGGCGTTTTTGCATACCGCTGCGCGACCAGCCAGCCTCATCGCGCTGGAGACTATTGCGACCGTTAGCCCGGCATTTGCGAAGGGTGGCGGTGGAAACGGCGGTGGAAACGGCGGCCAGGGCTTCGGAAGAAGAAATTCCGCAGGAGATAATAATAGCAAGGGCAGATTTAATAATTCTGCGGGTGTCACCGAAGCCACGGGCGGCTACTCAGTTTCCGTCAAAGGCGGCACCGTCGAAATTCGCTATGCAAACGGGATCCTGGAACGCCTCACCAATCGGCGCTTCTCGATGACTGATCGGCGGGGGCGCACAATCGTGGACCGCCCTGCGACATCTGACGACCGGGCTCGGATTCAATCTCTGCTCAAATGAAAAAGGGATCTACCTGCGCCAGCGTAGGGCGGCCTCGGTTCGATTTGAGACGCTAAGCTTCGCGAAGATGCGGGTTGCGTGGTGCTTGACCGTTTTCTCGTGAAGGCCGAGCTTTCTCGCAACCAACTTGTTACTCATCCCCACCGCGATCAGATCCATGACCTCACGCTCGCGCGCACTAAGCCCATCATGTTCTTGCATCGCGGCTGGATGCGGTTTGCGTTCTGAAATCAGTCTTGCGCTCAGGTTGGGGGGAACATAACTTCCGCCAAGTACAACCGTCCGAACCACGCTTGCCAGATCGCGAGACCCAATACCTTTAAGAACATATCCACAAGCTCCCGACTGCATCGCGGCACGCACGTCGTCCCCGTCTTCTGACGCAGTCAATATTATCACTTTCGTAGCAGGAGCGTTGGCGAGGATGGTTTGGATCGCGGAAAGCCCATTTCCCGGCATCGATATATCGAGCAAAACAGCCTCAGGACAGTGCGTCGTGGCTAAAGACACGGCATCGCTCGCCGAGCCCCCCCTCTCCGACGATTTCGAAGCCTAGATCTCCCAAACTTTTGTAGACCCCCGCGCGAAACATCGGATGATCGTCGACAAGCACAAGGCGGATTTTCTCGGTCATGACACTATCGGATCGCGGATATTGAGGAACATAGTTAGAGTAGTGCCGGCAAAAGACGAATTTATTTCGAATTTGCCGCCAAGGCTTTCGATGCGTTCACGCAGCCCTGCGAGGCCTAGACCGAGCAAAGACACGTTTTCTTCTTTGAAGCCTTGGCCAGTATCTTGCACGATGACTGTAATCTCGCTGCCGAGAAGTTTCACTTCGACCCGCTGCCCTTTGGCATCGGCATGCCGCCAGCCGTTATTGAGTCCTTCCTGGATGAACCTATAGGCGCAGATTTTAACCGCCACTGGTATCTCGTCATTCAAGGGCTCAATCGCACTATCTACCGATGCGCCTGTACGTAATTGGTAATGCTCGACTGCTCGGCGGGCCGCTTCGCTGACTGACAAGGTCTCGATTTGGGGTAAGATCAAGCCACGGCAGATGATGCGGATATCACGTATAGCTTCGTCCAGGCTTTCCTTGATTGTCGCAACCTCTTCCTCGCGGGTGGCTCTATTGCTGTCGTCGCTGAGGATCTGTTCGCTATCCATGCGCAGAGCAGCGTAGGCCATCAGCTGTGCGGGCCCGTCGTGCAGGTCCGCACCCACCCTTCTGAGAAATCTCTCGTTGAGCGCGACCGCTCGCTGAGAGCCTTTCTTGACGCGGAGGGTAAGATCGAGGTTTTCCTGCAGCTGACGTTCTATTGTCCGGCTTCCACGCAGGACGATTGCCGAGAGGATCAAGAAAAAACCGGACGTTACAGTGATGGTCACGGCCCAGCTTCTAAAACGCGCCCGTGTCAGGCTGCGCTCGAGCTCTCCCGCCCTTTCGTAAAACTCTGTTACGGCAACAACCTGGCCCGACCAGGGCTGAAGGATCGGATTGTATATCTCAAGCAGAGGCTCACCAACCGCTCGTTCTCTATCGCTTTCAGGATCATCCACCTCGTCGAATTTCGCCACAAGTTCGCCATTAAAGGCTCGATTTCGATTTTCGCCACGAGGTACGACACGGCCCATAAGATTCTTGTCGTTCGAATATAATATCATGCCGTCCTTGCGCCACAGGCGAAACGAGACCAGCCGCTTTCCGAGAGCACCCTGGCCCAGGGTTTCGTCGAGCGTCCGCTCTATGGACTCATCCAGCTTCGTCTCGCGGGTCAGATCCGGTAGAACTGGCGCGATAATACTGTCGACATATAGGGCAGTGGTAGCGGCAGCATTCCGCGTAACCGTCTGTGCGATCTGCTCTGTGACATGAAGCCCGATAATGATCGTGGCAATTGCGGTGACTACACCTCCTGCCAGAAAAAACTGCTTGGCGAGATTAAGGGAGTTCACGAAATCTAGAGCTGACTTCACCGGCCCGTTCCAAGTTCCAAGATCCGCGTATAGGGAGACCTACATAAGACTGTCAGCGGATTAATCCGGAAGAAACGTTTGAACCGCTCACGGGGGCCTCGGAGATGAAGCCGACGCGTGGCCGCTGAACGGGATCGTTAAGGCCTATGAGCACGACCACCATTCCGCCCATAATGACGAGGATGCCTGCAACAAGCGACTTCATCTTCCATCTCCCATAAGAAGATTGGTGTGGCAGAGACTATCCACCACACCATCTTTGCCAAACCCACCGGTTAATTGATCACCTGGATCACCTTGCGGCTTGAAGGCTCGACGATGACTCGCTGCTTGTTCACGATGGCGTAGGAATACTTCGGATTTTCCGGAACCTGCTGGACGACGACGGTCGACGGAAGCGGTTCACCAACGACCACCTTTTCCTGTACAACGACGGAATCAGTGGGCATGGGAGCCTCACGAACGTAAGTCACAACACGTTCCGGCGGTGGGTCAATAGCGGTTCCCGCGATTGCGCCGACAACCCCGCCAACAGCTGCACCAACCGGACCGCCGACAATTGCTCCCGTCACCGCGCCGCCGGCAGCGCCGTTCACCGTGGACTGCTGCGCCAATGCACCACCTGCCACGAACATTGCTGTGGCAAAAACTACGGCTCGCTTCTTATTCATCTGCTTTCTCCTTTTTGACCGAGGTGTTCCTCGCCCAACAAATGGAGAAGCTGTCCAACAAGTTCCAGGGTGGGACTTTGTGCCCAATCCCTTGCCGATCATTACGCCTTTGGGCCTGCGAGGCCCGGCAGGGCGTTATCCCGGGCTGTGGGGGCCTCATTCTTGCCATGCGCAACGATCGCGAACAACACATCCGTTATGTTGCACTCGATTCGTTGATTTCAGTTTTGATTTCGAACCAGCCATGGACATCAAATACTGACCAATATTTAGATATAAAATATGGTCAGTGTGAGTGTGTCGATTGCAAGTGACCAAAATTTGTATATAATCTTCGGTCACAAGATAGGAAAGCTATGCCGGATCCCACATCGGACACTCTCAAACGCATTCACCAAAGGATCGCCGGCAAAGCACCTTCGGGCGTTTGGTCGCGTGCCGATTTTCTGGACATCGCAACACCGAACGCCGTCGAAAAGGCGCTGCAGAGGCTGACCAACCGCGGCGACATCCGCCGACCTCATCGTGGTCTCTATGACAAGCCCGGCATCAGCCAGTTGACAGGCAAGATGGTGTTTCCGCCGCGCGCCTCGTTTATCGATGCGATTGCACGGCGCGACAAGCTGCGTGTGTGCGTAGACGGCATGACAGCTGCCAACGATCTTGGCCTGACGACGGCTGTTCCGGCCCGGTCCACGATCTATGCGGATACGTATCCTCGAACCATCGAGATCGAGGCCAATGCCGGTGATACGCATGCCGTGAGACCAGTCATCTATATCCTGGACTTCAAGCGCATTTCGGCAAAGACCGCTTTCTGGGCAGGCAGGCCGGCGATGCGGGTGATCCAGGCCCTCCACTGGTTTCGCGATGAGCGAACCAATCTGGAGACGGTTGTCGATGGTATCGTCCGTTACCTGGCACGAAGCCCCCACAGGCAACCGATTGTCGAGGATCTGCGCGAAAACATCAACGCCATCCCTGCCTGGATGTACCAGGCGATAGAAACGATAATACGCGACCCGCGGGCTCCGGTGGATGAAGACACTCCAACAGGTCCGGATGGGAAGGCTGAACATGCGCCAGAGCTTCATTGAAATCCTTCGCTCAAGCGCTGACGAGCGGAGAGCACTATTCTCCGCCGCGGCGTCCGATCTGGAAACGCGGGCCGAGAATATCGAGAAGGATCTCTACGTCTGCTGGGTGCTCGACTTCCTGTTCAACCGACGGAGGGACGATGCCATTGGCCTCTATTTTAAGGGCGGGACCAGCCTCAGCAAGGCCTACAGCCTGATCCAGCGTTTTTCCGAGGACATCGACATTGGCATTTACAAGGGGGACCTGAAAGTTCCGCTTGAGACCGATATCGCCGCTCTCCCCTCTGTCAATCAACAACAGAAGGCTCTGGCCGAGCAGGTGGACGAGGCAGCACGGCATTATATCTCCGGGCCACTCAAGCGTTTGCTTGAGGAGGAAATCGCCGTGGTCGAAGAAGAGATCGGACAAACGGGACATTTTTCGCTCGGCTTCGGGTACGATCCCTACCGGAAGAAGGAAGCGCTCGACATTTTGGTGCTAGGATACAGAAGCGTCTTTGATACCAGCGGCGGCTACGTCGAGGCGGCGTTGCGCATCGAAGGCGGCGCACGCCCGGATCCGGTGCCAGCCGAAAGGCGAGAAATCGTCCCCTACATAGCATCCGAAATGCCGGCCAGTTCGGATCTCACGATCTCCAATGTGATGACCGTCAAGCCCGAGCGGACGTTCTGGGAAAAGGTCCTCATCCTTCATGCCATGACGGAAATGACCGAGAAACGAAACGCGGACCAGAATGCGGAAAGAAAGGTCCCCGACCTCAATCGATACTCGCGCCACTATTACGATGTTCATCAGATCTGGACGCATCCAGACTACGGAAAGGCGACGGCATCCATGCTCGATCTTGCCGAAGCGTGCCGGCAGCACAAGGAACTGATGTTCCGTGCACCGGACCATCGCTATGATCGGGCAGTACCCGGCAGTTTCCGGCTGTTGCCGACCGCCGATATGCGCAAGAAACTGGCGACCGACTACGACAGAATGTCGGCGATGATCTTTGCGACACCGCCTGATTTCGAGGCTGTCATGAAAAGCATCGAGGATCTGGAGCGTTTCCTCAACAAGGATCCGATCGCCGGTTGACTACGTCGATCTTGGAAATTGCAGAGACCCTGCTCGCCTCGGTCTACCGTTCAGACGGCCGGTGCGGCTAAGATCACCTTTTCGTCGCTCAACAGCGAAAAAAGGGCAAGGACAGCGGTGTTGTCACATAAACCTGCTGTCAGTGAGTGGGGCGTAGAGATGGTGGGATGAAGAATTCAGCCATCAGCTACAA
>NZ_JAFLMY010000097.1:0-255 GCF_017313375.1 Agrobacterium sp. Ap1 | reverse complement strand
GGCTCGCCGGTTTCATCGGACAGGAGAGGGCGGTCTCCGTCGCCATCGGCTGAAACGATCGCGTCCAGACCATGTTCCCGAACCCATTGGCGCAGCGACGCGATCGTCTCCGGTGAAACCGCCTCGGTATCGACCGGAATGAAATCCTTCGAAAACCCGAGTTCGACAACCTCGGCCCCCGGCAAGCGCGGCATCGGACTTGAAAATGCGATGGAGATTTTTGCCGACCTGAAGAAGGAATTCGGCTTCCCGGTC
>NZ_JAFLMY010000046.1:0-11717 GCF_017313375.1 Agrobacterium sp. Ap1 | reverse complement strand
GCAAGTTGACCCATTCCCGGCCTTGGCCGGAAAGCTCGATGATCAACCGAGCTACACCATTCCATGGGACACGATCAGTTGAGGGGTTCAGTCCATAGATGATCAGCTTCATCGCGTTTACGCTGGTTATCCTTCTCGAACCAAACCAGTGATAGAACTGGCCGCATCCAAGTGCGGCCAACTCTTTTCTAAAGGGCTTGAAGGTCTTCCGCTGCAGTCTTACCCGAGCGACGATCCTGGGTAGGCTCGAAGCTCACCTTCTGGCCGTCGTTTAGACTCTGCAGCCCGGCACGTTGAACGGCCGAGATGTGAACGAAGACATCCGGCGAGCCGTTATCGGGCTGAATGAAGCCATAACCCTTTTCCGTGTTGAACCATTTTACCGTACCTGTAGCCATTGGAAGTCCCTGAAGGTTTCGAAAACGAGCGAAATCTAGTCATCCGGCATTCGGAGACAAGGGCAAATTTCGCGACGGTCCCAATACTCTAGGAACAATCGCGCGTTTTCACGCATTCCGTGTCTTGATCGACACCGAGAACCGCTATGGCTGATACCCTCACAAAATATCGCGCAAAACGCGATTTCAAAAAGACTTCTGAGCCCAGCGGCGAGCTACTGGTGAAGCAGTCAAATCGCCGCCGCTTCGTCATCCAAAAACATGACGCCAGTCGGCTTCACTATGATCTGCGGATCGAGATGGATGGCGTCTTCAAATCCTGGGCAGTCACGAAGGGGCCTTCGCTTGATCCAGGCGATAAGAGGTTAGCGGTCGAAGTGGAGGACCACCCGCTCGACTATGGCGACTTCGAAGGCACGATCCCCAAAGGTGAGTACGGCGGCGGAACGGTCATGCTCTGGGACCGAGGGTATTGGGAGCCCGAAGGAAACAAAAGCCCAGAGCAAGCGCTGGCGAAAGGTGACTTCAAATTCACGCTAGAGGGTCAACGGCTCCACGGCAGCTTCGTGCTGGTCCGAATGCGTGGACGCGAAGGAGAGAAACGAACGAACTGGCTGTTGATCAAGCATCGCGACGACTATTCCGTCGAAGAGGACGGTGCGGCAGTGCTCGACGAGAATGAAACCTCCGTCGCGTCCGGCAGGACCATGGAGGCTATTGCGGCCGGGAAGGGCCGAAAGCCCAAACCCTTCATGACAGAGGGGGCGACTGTCGAGGCTGACGCGGTCTGGGACAGCAGCGAAGGTCTGGCTGCTGAGGAGCGGAAAGCGGGTACGAAGACTATAGTAAAGCCGACAAAGAATGCTACGGCTCCGGCGAAAACGGCGTTGCCTGACTTTATTGCTCCACAGCTCTGCGAGACGCTGGCCCGTCCACCTGCTGCCAGGGGATGGATCCACGAGATCAAGTTTGACGGTTACCGTGTTCAGGCCAGGGTCGAGGAGGGCAAGGCGACGCTCAAAACCCGCAAGGGGCTAGACTGGACCTCAAAATTTTCGGCAATCGCAGGGGCCGCTTCAGCCTTGCCGAATTCGATCATCGATGGCGAGATTTGTGCTCTCGATGAACACGGGGCGCCGGATTTCGCAGCGCTTCAGGCCGCGATTTCAGAAGAGAAGACCGACGATCTGGTCTATTTCGCCTTTGATCTTCTGTACGGTGGCGACGAGGATCTTCGCGATCACCCTCTCGCTGATCGGAAAGAGCGGTTGGCGGCAATGCTGTCGGAGGCGGCTGATGATCCGCTTCTGCGTTTCGTCGAGCATTTCGAGACGGGCGGGGAAGCTGTTTTGAAGTCGGCATGCCGCCTATCTCTTGAAGGTATTGTCTCGAAGAAGGCGGACGCTCCATATCGGTCGGGCCGCACTGATACTTGGGCGAAGTCAAAATGCCGAGCGGGCCACGAGGTGGTTATCGGGGCATATGCCACGACCAACGGCGCTTTCCGGTCTCTGCTGGTTGGTGTCTATCGGGGCAACCATTTCGTCCATGTAGGCCGGGTCGGGACCGGGTTCGGCGCGAAAGTGGTCGATCAGATATTGCCGAAGCTTCAGAAATTGGAAGCAGCGAAATCGCCTTTTACAGGGATCGGCGCCCCGAAAAAGTCAACCAACATCGTGTGGCTGAAGCCCGAGTTGGTCGCAGAAATCGAGTTTGCTGGCTGGACAGCTGACGGGCAAGTACGGCAGGCATCATTCAAAGGTCTGAGGGAAGATAAGCCTGCCAAGGAGGTCGAGGCTGAAAAACCGGCTGAACCAGATGAAGTTGAGACGCCAGAGCCGGAGGCGGCCGCCAAACCATCGCAGGCCAAGAAATCCCCGTCCCGTCTTCGGAAGGGCGCAAAGGTCGACGTTATGGGAGTTCTGATATCCAGTCCCGACAAAGAGCTGTGGCCGGATGCACTCGATAACGAACCCGTCACCAAGGTCAATCTCGCCCAGTATTACGAGGCAGTAGGGTCTTGGCTGATCAACCACATCAAAGGTCGACCTTGTTCAATCATTCGCACTCCCGACGGCCTCGGCGGCGAGCAGTTCTTCCAGCGGCATGCCATGCAAGGCACATCGAATCTTATCGAACAGGTGAAGGTGAGGGGTGACAAGCAGCCTTACCTGCAGATTGACCGCGTCGAGGGATTGGCAGCCGTCGCTCAGATCGGTGGAGCGGAACTTCATCCTTGGAACTGCGAGCCCGATCAGCCGGAAGTCCCTGGTCGGTTGGTGTTCGATCTCGACCCAGGTCCAGATGTTGATTTCGACACTGTGGTGGAGGGTGCACGCGAAATCCGTGACCGGCTCGAAGAATTAGGCCTGGTCAGTTTCTGCAAGACCACCGGCGGCAAAGGTCTCCATGTGGTGACGCCGCTTGCCGTGCCTAAAGGAAAGAAGCTCAGTTGGGACGAGGGAAAGGCTTTCGCGCATGATGTTTGCCTGCAGATGGCGCGTGATAATCCCGATCTCTATTTGATTAAGATGTCGAAGGCGCAGCGCGAGGGGCGCATATTCCTTGATTACCTCAGGAATGACCGCACCTCGACGGCAGTCGCTCCACTTTCGCCTCGCGCTCGGCCGGGAGCGACGGTTTCAATGCCGCTGAACTGGAGCCAGGTGAAGAAGGGACTCGACCCCAAACGCTTCACAGTCCGAACGGTGCCAGGACTCTTGAAAGATAGCACCGCCTGGCAGGATTAC
This sequence comes from Agrobacterium sp. Ap1, assembly GCF_017313375.1. NCBI lineage: Bacteria > Pseudomonadati > Pseudomonadota > Alphaproteobacteria > Hyphomicrobiales > Rhizobiaceae > Agrobacterium > Agrobacterium sp. Ap1. Next base: position 8,569 of record NZ_JAFLMY010000046.1, on the reverse strand, counting down.
TGTGACGGCCAGAGATCATTGGAGCAGGCAATCAAGCGACTGGCCAAGGTGATGAAGCGGGCCGCCTGACCGTGCTGCGGCCTTCGAATCGTAGTAAGGATGGTTCTTGCGAACCAAACGCATGCATATGCGTTTTGCCATCGTGCATCTCACGGGAGGGCGTTCCATGGGAAAGAAGTTGAAATCGGTCTATGGCACGATGATCTCGGGGATTTCGGAAGGGCTGACGGGATCAGCACTCTATGAGTATGTGACGTACAACTGCCAGCACGCTTCAGAAAAACGCATTTGCCGGGCGTCCTTGCTGGCATTGGCTGACGATCGGGTCCAGGACCGCGCTCTCCTGGAGCATATCTATCAGCTTGCTGTCCATAGTCGCATCAGTGCGGTGACGCAGCAAACTTGATCGTCGAACCAATCTCCTGATTTGCTGACGTCACAACGCGCCGACATCGCTATTGTTGCGATGCCCCAGCTCTCTTTCACTCGGTGAGCAAGGACATGTCTTGAACGCTCGCCTTCGAAGCCTCATCTAGGTGACAACAAAGTCCAGCGATCTGTGGATTTCGCTTGTTGAGAGCCGTGACCGTTGCTTTCCATCGTCTTCGGCGCACACTGTCACTGGATAAATGACTCTGGTCGCTGATCTTTGAGTCGATGCCCTAATCGCTAAAGAAAACGAGGTTTTAGGTGACTGATTTCTTCACTACAACGCAAGGCTTCGTGACATTGGGGGCGCTTATCGGCGGCGGTAGTTTTGCCCTTGGAGCTGCAAGTGGCTCCATAGCGAAAATGCCAGCTCTCTTCCGCATCGGACAGAAGAACAGAAATGCTCGCAACCTCGCGATGCTGACTGTCTTGGCGCTCGACGATTATGTTGGCGCCTGTTACGCGGCCGTCCACGACAAACCCGAATTCAACCCGGCGGATCAGGTTGAGTTCGCGTTTCATCTGCCCGAGCCTGTTCTGAACCTTCCTAAGGACGTTGATTGGCAGTCGCTCGGCGATGACCTCGGCGAGGAGATCATGTGGTTCTCAAATCGGGTCACAAATCAGGAGAACGCCCTTGAAAGTCTGGATCTTGGCCGCAAGGACCATGATGGATTCTTTGAGCGCCGCGTGGAAGGCTATGCGCGGCTTGCTGCGCGGGCGATGGATTTGATTGCCAGGGTCTGCAATCAGTTCGATCTGACGCTGCCGGACAAACCCGACTACTATCACCAGGCTGATGGGTTGGCCAAAATTTTGCATGCTTTGGACCGGGGCAATGCAGGAACGGCGCCGCTGACCACTGCCACAGGAACCACAAATGTAACGCCGCTGTTCCCGAAGACGTCGTGAGAAGTACGGCCGGCTGGCGGACTAGCTAACTCGGCATCTCGAAGATCTCGGAATTATCCTGTACTTCGCGCAAACCCTTGAAGGAGGCGTGACGCAGATTGCCGTCATCCGTCCAACCTCGGAAATGGATTTCTGCGATGAGAGTTGGCTGCGCGAACACAAGGTTCTTTCCCTTCATCGGGATAGCGGGCTTGTTCGTCGTTAGCTTGTCGAGTGTTGTCCTCAGGTACAGAGCGTCCTTCTCCTTAAAGCCGGTGCCAACTGAACCGACTGTCGCCCCACCGTGCTGCCAGTAACAAGCTACCGATCCCACCCCGAGCGACGGCGGAGTGCTCATATCCAATTACTACGAAACTCTCGCTCTGGACGCACTTGATCGCGATGATTCCTTCGAGACCCATCGAGCATGCGGCTTCAAGCAGTTCAGCGCCATCCCCGTCAAGTTCCTCCGAAAGATGGATCGCACCGTTCGCGCCGTCAAGGAGGTCGGCAAGGAGATGGCGGCGAACGGATAAGTCGGTATTGGTGAGGAGGTGCCCGTCAAAGTAGGGGAGATCAAAGGCATAGAAAACGGCTTCCTTTGAAATCCGCTTTCCTCCTCGTCCGCCGAGTGAACGCTGCAAGGCGCCGAAATCGGATCGGCCATCTTCATCTACGACAACAGCTTCGCCGTCCAGAATTGCTGAGCCGACACCCAGCTTTTCTGCTGCTTCCGCAATTGCCGGGAAGCGTGCAGCCCAATCATGCCCGCCGCGCGTAAGGATGCGGATACATTTCGGCTCGATATGAATAGCCAACCGATACCCGTCAAATTTCATTTCGAACGCCCAGTCGGGACCTGTCGGAGCTTTTGGTTTCAGGAGTGCCAGGGCGGGTTCAACCCGCTGTGGCATCTTGTCAAACGGTAGGTGAGGTTGGGCTGGGTTGCGTGGCTTTCTCGGCCGCGACTTAGCAACTTGATCGCCGTGCAGCAGAGGTTTGGATCGACTACGCATTATTGACCCCACGGGGAGGACCATTCGTCGGTCCCCTACTTCGGCGACTCAATCAATAACCAGCCTATTCGTTCCGCGAAAGGTGTTTGGGCTTGACGCTGGCCTAAGACGGTGCTCTTCTTCTGAGGAACGCCTGACGAAACACGTAAACGCGGTCAACGAGCCCGTTTCCGCCAGAGGCAAATCGCGTCGCTTAGTCCATCATGATCTTCTTCGTTGTGATGGGCGGAGGCGCATAGGAGGCGGGCCGGCGCGGACCCATCACCGATGATCATCCAGTCCACTTCCGCTTCAAGCGAGAATGCGTTTCGGCCGCTGATCGCGATCAGCGAAACCTCGTCGGTCAGACATTGCTCAACAAGTGCCTTGAGGCGGTTGCTATTAGGAACCGGGCTTTGGAGAACAACAGCGCGAGCAGGGGGCGTCCGTTCAATGTAGATCGCTCAGCGTCTTGGGCAATGATTATCCGGCCTTGCGAGACTTCAGTTCCTTCGTCACTGATTTCTTCAGTGCATCCATGATATTCACCACGTTGCTCGGCTTGCCACTCTTGCCCTTGTTCGATTTTGAAGAAGCCGTTTTTCCCGGCTTTTTAGCCTTTTTCTTAATAGCGATGAGCTTCAGCAACGCATCTTGGATGGGGTCGGACACCATCGCCGGGGACCAGTCCGTCAGCCGCTTTTTTATGACGTTTTCAAGGGCAGTGACGCTGTTTGTGTCCGAATTCTTTTCGATCACCGCGAAATACTCGGACTCGGGCCGCACTTCGTCACCGAACCGCAGTGTCCAGACTACAATACCGTCGCCGCGCGGCTCCAAGATCACGGCTCGTTCGCGGCGCCCCAAGACGACCCGCGACACGCCGACGACATCTTGAGCTTTCATCGCTTCGCGGATCACAGCAAAGGCTTCGTCACCGATCTTGTCGCTAGCAATGAGATAAAATGGCGTTTCAAGGTAGATCCACCCGATACGGTCTCTAGGGACGAACTTTTCAATATCGATGGTGCGGACCGTATCCAGCTCAACTGATTCAAGGTCTTCGTCCGTCAGAATAATGTAATCGTCTTCGCCTCTCTCGTAGCCCTTTGCCTGGTTCTCATCGCTAACGGCCTTACCTGTCACGCTGTCGATGTATTGAGAGACAACCCGATTTCCGGTCTTCTCATTAAGCGTATGAAAGCGGACTTTTTCGGATCCAGACGTTGCCGGTGTCATGGCGACAGGGCAGGTGACAAGCGAGAGCTTGAGATACCCTCTCCAATACGGACGACGAGGTGCCATGGTCAGCTCGCTTTCTTTTGTTCAGCCTTCGAAGTAGTTTTAGACTTCGCTCGTGTTGTCATCTTTTTCCCGGCGTTAGCGTTGGCTGCCTTCGGCTTTTTAGAGCTTCCGCTGCCTGTGCCAGCGCTCTCTCGGAGAGCCTTGAGCAGATCGTTTGGTTTCGACACCTTGATCGGCTTTGGCTTCGGAAGGGACCTGCCCTCTGCTTTTGCTTTCACCAGTGCAGCAAGCGCGGCCTCATATCGATCGTCCGTCTTGGCTGGATCGAACTCGCCCTTTTTCTTGTCGATGATGTGCTTGGCGAGATCAAGCATCTCTCCTTCTACCTTCACCTTCTTCACGTCTTTGAAGGCTTCTTTGGACGACCTGACCTCGTAGTCGAAATTGAGTGTCGTCGCGATTAGACCTTTGCCATGTGGACGGATAAGAACTGTCCGTATCCGTCGGAACAGTACCGTGCGAGCTACGGCGGTAGCATCTGTGTTTGCGAGCGCATCTCTGATTGCGGTAAAGGCACCGTTCGCCTCATCATCAGCTGGCACCAGATAGTAGGGCTTGTCGAAATATGCGTCGTCTATTTTGCTGCAAGGTATGAATGCCTCAGCATTAAGCATCTTGTCAGAATCTGGTACGACCGCCGCGACTTCCTCTGGATCGATCATGATGTAATCGCCGCTCCCAGTCTCGAAGCCCTTGACTTGCTGGTCTCGCTCTACGACCTCTTCGGTCTCGCTATCGATGAACTCGCGCTTCAGGCGGTTGCCGGTTTTTTCGTTGATCATATGGAAACTGATCCTCTCGGATGTCGACGCGGCCGTATAAAGGCCAACGGCACATGAAAGCTCTCCAACTTTCAGATGACCTTTCCATTGAGCCCTGTGCGCAATCATACTGTTTCCCTTCATCTGTTGGTCAAACAACTTAAGTTGAACGCCATGGTTCCTTTGCATAGCCTCGAAGGTCTCCAAACTGGAATCTGATTAGCCGTTCGAAGAACTCGTCATTTGGTTTAGCAGTTGCCTCTCTTTAGCAACTGCGTCGGCATATGACTGGTGGGAATCGAGGTCGAATTCCAACAGGTGTTCGATGGTTTCAAGTCTAGCCAGACGCTTTTTCGCTTTGCGTAACTTAAGTTGCTCGGCTGAATTATGATGCTTATCATACATGCTCGGATAACGCGGTAGGGCGCAGATAAGTTCGGTCGCCGCCGCACAAATCGGCGTCCAGACAAACAACGAACCCAGCTCATCGCGAACGGTCTTTAAGGCCTCCCGGTTGATCCGCACATGGGATGTGGAGACGGCCGACGGCACGGAGAATATTAGAACCATGCAAGCGGGAATAGGGGACAGGAAGATTAGAAAGCCACACCCGAGTCGTTCGTAGGGCGACGAGAGAGGTGGCTCGGTTTGTCTTAGTTCGAGGCAATGGTGCTGTTGGCGGTGGGATATTCTCAACCGATGACCCGGGGCGAACTGTCGAAGATTTTTGGCAAGGAAGTCAGCCGCGACACCATCGGCAATCTGCGTGGCGCGGGTTTATAGACGCGCCAAACGGTAGAGTGCCACGGCGATGCCGTGGCCTTACGTTTCTTCAACCTCATGAAACGCGAGCGTATAAGCTGGAGGATCTACAGCGCCGGGCACAAGCAGGTCGGAAGCGAAATGTTTTCGCCCGTTGAGTTAGACAGGCATCGGCGGGGTCTACGAAACGCTGGGCTATCTAAACTGCCCATACTGTGGGCCACAACGTGCGAAGGGCGCCGTTGTAGCGCCCTTCGTTATGATGTCAAATCCCAGCGCGGCGATAGCGCTGGCGTTCCTGCTCGACTTGATCGGCATCATACGGATCTAACGTATCGTCGAAGCCCGTCCACCCCTGCTGCTCGTAGGCAGCGCGCCGCTCGGTCGGATCGACCCAGTTGGAACGCTTTAGGATAGCCTCTGCTTCCGGGGCCAACGGTTCGTCGACTTTGGCGGTGACGAGCGTGCCGCCACGGCGGACACCTTCGGCGTAAACGTGAGCATCACGTTCTGAGACGCCGGAGCTTGTTAGACCACCGATGATCCCGCCGGCAGCACCGCCGGCCACGGCACCCGCAGCAGCGCCTGCGGCAGCTGCTACGAGCCAGCCGGCCGCGACAACAGGTCCGACGCCTGGGATGGCCATCAGACCAAGTCCGGTCAGGAGTCCGCCTGCACCGCCGACCACCGCACCAATCCCGGCTCCAGTGCCAGCACCAGCAGCGTTGGATTCGCCATGACGCTTGTCAGCGTTGCTTGACACGATGCTGATATCGTCGGAGCGTACGCCGGCGGATTCGAGGGCACGATCGTTCCGGCTTTCATGCCGGTAGCATTCCAGACGCCTTGTCGTCCTTGTTGAGGTCCTCCACGTCGGCGCAGCCGGCCTTTTGGATCCGTTGTTTCGCCTGGCCCTCAGTAAAACTATTGGCGCCCTCGACGGGAGCGGTCGGGTTTGTCGTATCTGACGTCGCAACAGCCGGAGTATCGCCGTCGCTGTTGGCGGCGGGAGCGGCCTGCTGCGCGAGTGCCGAAACACTCGACGCCGCGACGAAGGCGGCGGCGATGATGACGTTTTTCATGATGTTTCCTCTCTAGCTCGGATCTTCTTATTGAGCCCGATCCGATAAGCTCATGGATACGTTTATGGTTCCGGCAGGGGCTCTCATGTCGAAGGGGAACAACTTCAAGACGACAGAGTTTCAGGCACAACGTCTTAGAATGGTGTCAGAATGCCGCAGCCGACAGTACTTGTCGTCGAAGATGAGCCTTTGATCCGGATGACAGTGGCCGATGATCTGCAGGCGGCCGGCTTCTGCGTTCTCGAGGCTGGCAACACTGATGAAGCGTTACGGCTGCTAGAGACGCATTCTTCCATACGCGCAATCTTCACCGACATCGACATGCCGGGAGGTCTGGACGGGTTGAAGCTGGCATGGATCGTCAGAGACCGGTGGCCGCCAATCGAGATTGTCATCACTTCGGGGAACCGGAAGATCGAAGTGGTCGACCTGCCAGAGCGCTCCGTGTTCTTTCCCAAGCCTTATGCCCACCAGCCTGTCATCGATGCCCTCACACGGTTGACGGCTTGATTTGTCGGAAATTTTCTAGCGGATGGTCTGTTTGCCATGGTAAAGACGGCTATCTGCCATAACTGTTGAAGCATATGTCCAATCGTGAAGAGCCCCATCCCACTCCGGCCACTGTATCCGATCTTCCGCAACTGGCGGAGGCGTTGGACGACGATCGATTTCGGCAGTTTCTTGACCACGTGCCGTTCGGGGTCGCGGTCGCCGAGCTCGGCGATGACGAGCATCTTGTATATGGCAACATCGAGTTCGAGCGCTTGACCGGGCTTTCAGGGGAGCACCTGCAAGGCAAGGCATGGTCCGTTTTACCCACCGCGCCTTCTCTCGACGGCGGGCCGAAGCTTTCTGATGCCTTGCTGCAGAGCGAGGAGTATCTCGGACCATTCACAATCACAATCCACGATGACAATTTCGTTGTCGATGCATGGTCGAACACGATCGTCGACGACGACGGTAAGCCATTGTTCCGGCTCCTAGCAATGTCCGCCCGAACCGGCACCAATGATGCCGCCGCTTTGTCTGAGGCACTTGCTGAAAAAGACATTTTGCTGAAAGAGCTTCAGCATCGGGTCAAAAACAATCTGCAGATGATCACGGCGTTGATCCGCATGGAAGCGCGCAACGCCCAGCAACCGGGGGAGAGTGAGCGTTTCAACCGCCTTGCTGGTCGCATCGAAGCCCTGTCCATCCTTTATCGATCGATCTACGCGGGCGAGGATACGGAGACCGTCGATCTCGGCACATATGTCAGCCAGATCGCTTCTTCGGTAATGGCCGCCCATGCGATTGAAGGCATACGTCTCGATATGAAAGTCGACACCTGGCCGGTGTCTATTAACGTCGCAATGCCAGTTGGCCTCGTCATCAATGAGTTGATGACCAATGCTCTCAAGTACGCCTTTGTTGGACGCGACGGCGGTGAGATCAAAGTCCGCTGCACTGTCGATGACGATGGCTGCAAAGTGCTCGTCGCAGACGACGGTGTGGGGCTCTCGGAGAAGGCAGATTGGCCACGGCGCGGCAAGCTCAGCGCCATGATCGTGCAGTCTGTACGTCACAATGCCAAGGCGGAGATCGACGTGCAGTCGGAGCCTGGCAGCGGGATGGCTGTGACGATCATCTTCAAGCGTGCGAATGCCACTGACCACTGACAACGTCGGCGGTGCTACTGCGGCCATCGGTGACATCCCTGTCGGCAGGCAAGGCCACTTGATCACGGCTCCGCGGGGGCAGAACAAGATTAGTGCGAAATCGTACCTTTAGTTGAGAAAACGATGATCGAGATCGATATTCCTACCAAAATGAAGGCTCCTGATGTATTTCTACCTAGAACATCACGTTTGGTGCAGGCTGCAAACTACCGAAAACATGCGCAATTTCGGCTAGCGTACGATCCTGCACTAATCTTGTTCTGAACCTAACAGGTAAGCTTCAAGCCAGGATTGTAAGCACGAATGCGAGTGTCAGAGTGCCGGCAGCGAAGACGACAAGAGCGATAATGAGATGCTCTGCGAACTCTGACTTTTTTGTCTCGCCTGTCCAATCGTATGCCATCTCGCGCTTCTCCCGTTGAAGCTTTAGCATCTCGGAATATGGTTAACGGAACCTTGCAATCGCACAGGCCGGTGTTCAAATTCATTGGAGGCATGATGGGGGAGGTGCCGCGACAGTGGTGCAGGTGGGGGCTCCCACCGAGATCCTGGGAGGCGGGCAACAGATTAATGGGCGCGGATCTCTAAACGTCGGCCGTTGGAGATGTAGCCAGCTGAATTGGGAACGATGTGGCTCCCCGAGTGTTCACTCACCAAGCGGATCGTTAAACGGTCTGGTAATGGAC
>NZ_JAFLMY010000045.1:0-13449 GCF_017313375.1 Agrobacterium sp. Ap1 | reverse complement strand
CCCTCCGGGCCCACCACCTCTTTATTTTCGCATTGATTTTGCAATATTTTTTCCTCGATTTGTCTCACAGGGCAATTTCTGGCTTTAGTGTGAGACACTTTGGCGGTCCCGGTGCATGTTCAGACGGGCAAATGCGTTGCCTGCCATCTTCTTCTTTTGCGCCTTGCGAATATAGGTTTCAGCCGTTTCGAGCTTCTTCCAGCCGAACACCGCACACAATTCTGCAGCTGTAGCCTCATTTTCCGCAAGCGTCACTGCAGCGGCCTTTCTAAGCCCATGTGCCGAACAATGCGGCAGGCCGGCTCTATCACACCAGTCGCGCATGTGATTGCCAAGACCAGCTACGGAAAAGGCGCGGCCGTATTCTGTCGCTAGATAGGTGGAATCACCGGTCTTGGTCGCGGAAAGTGCCCTACGGAGATCCGAAGTCATCGGAATCTCGATCGTCACCGGGCTTCTGTTGCGATTCTTTCTCGCGATAAATTTCAACCAATCTGCATATTCATGCTGTCGTCCAAGAGCAGCGGCATCTGAAATGCGCGCGCCGACATTGAGCATGATTTCGAGCGCCAACCGCGGCATTGTGCCGATTGCGTGAAACTGCCTGAACTGTTCCACCTCATCCGGGGTCCACGTGTGGAAGCCTTCAGAGCCTTTATTGAGCTTTTCTATGCCTGTCGCGGGATTGACCGTGGCATACTTGGGGATCGCCCAGTTGAACAGAGCACGAATAACTTTGACTAGCTTGTCGGCGGCGCCTGGTGTGTCGCGGCGCTTGAGCTGACTAGCCTCCATGTCCTGTCGTCTGTATTTCTTATATGGCAGCGGTCCTGCAGTCTCGCAAAAGCGGTTGAGAACGCTGCGCTTGTCCCTTTGGGTGGCGATGTCGAATTTCTGGAACTTTTCGGATCGGATATACTGATCCACAAGCCAATCGAACGTATCTTCCTTCAATAGCTGTTTCGCGGGCGGGGGCGCAGCCAAGGATGCTAAAGCGTCCAAATATTCCTTCATGAAGGCTTCGCTGATGTTGCCAACCCCATCATCGAACTTGGCTTTGAGCCGGATCTTCGGATGGCCCTTTTTGCGCAGATAGTAGCGGACGTTGCCCCGAGTATCTGGATCATAGACGCAATATCTAAGCCTCGTCGCGATCATGCAACCACCTTATCGTAAGGGTTTTCAGAGTCGTCTTCGGATGACGCGTCACCATCAAGAATGCGCAGCCATGCTGCTCCCACCTCGTCGGCATCCCATAGGACGACGCCATCGATCTTGCGCCCTTTCGGCATCCGCCCCTTGGCGACCCAGACAAGAAAAAGCGATACGGAAATTCCGAGCGAGGCTGCAGCCTCGTCACGTCTCAAGGCAAATCTGGGGATGGTCAGTTTGCGTACGCTCGATCCACTCATTGCGCACCCTCCAGTTCTCGGCCCTCTTGAGCAGACATTGCCGCGTCTGGTGCAATCATGTGCGTCTTGAGATATTCGTCAAAGGCGTCCATCGGCAGAAAAATGCTCCCGCCCACACGCACATGCCTAAGTTGACGCCTGTAGATCATCGCTCTGATGCGGCGAACCGGCCAGCCAACACGCTCCGCCAGCTGTTTGGGCGTCTCCAGTTGCGAGACCATTGGGCAACTCCTTTTCAGTTTCGTGCCTGTTGGGTATAAAGGTGCAATCATTCGGTCATGCAGGTCACTATGCGACACTTTAGGAACAATCGTTACCAATTTGCAAGTGGGTATCGCTCGTGAGCCTTGGAAAACGTTTGCTGGAAATCAGAAAGCCGACAGGCTCGACGCAGGCAGAATTCGCCGAAGCGTTCGGCATTTCAGATCGGGCCTACAAGAATTACGAGTTGGATATCCGCGAGATCCCGCTAGGCTTGGCGATCTCTATTTGCGAGGCGCACAAGGTCAGCCTGTCCTGGCTGGCAACAGGCATCGGAGGAAAAAACCAGCAGCATTTACAGTCGCTAATCGAAACCTCGATGCTGATTGTGAAGAGATTTCTGAAGCTTCGGAACCATGACGTCAGCGACGAAACAGAGGCTCGCCTAGTCAGCCTGCTTTTCGTCTACCTGAATGAGCATGGTGCCAGCTCGCAGAAGATGCAGGACTTGTTACTAGAAGCAGCATTGAAAGGCGTAAGTGAGTGAAATATCAAACGTTTGTAGATGAGTTTTCAAATATCTTGGCAGCGTCGGTTCCGGACCAGAACGCCAAGACGAAAAAACTGGCCCGAAAGCTTGATATCGTCGCAGTCAGCTTGGCAGCCGTTGGCGCAATCCCACTTATAGCTGACCTGCCAAATTACATCCCCTCGGTTCCTTTGCGCGCTATAGTGCTTCTCGGACTTACAGCCGCCATTTTGATCAGCTTCACGCTTCTTTTCGTCTCCAGATCGGTCTCTGGCCTCCTCGGCAAGACGAAGAGATAACTCATCGAAGGCCTGCAGTTACAACCCACTAAAATGGGTTGATAAAATCAGAAATTTGATTTATTTGATCCATTAAAGGGGTCAATAAATGCTTCTTACTCTTCAAACCCATTTCGACAACGAGTGGCATCAGGCCGCCACTCTGGAACTCAAGAACGACGCGGCCGGTTTTCAGGGCGCGTCGATTGTCGATTATGATCTCGACTACTTCATTCGTTTCGCATCCATGGATTTTGCAGCGGGAAATGCGGTTAGCGACAAGCGCGCGCTTTCAGTCCGCTATCCTGTTGATCTCGAAAACCGATACAGCAAAACATGGCCGCCGTTTCTTCTCGACCTTATGCCGCAAGGACATGCAAGGCGGAAGCTGGCAGAACATTTAGGTCTTAGCGAGGGAGCTCGCGGCTCGGATCTTCCCCTACTCATGCGCTCAGCCACAGGCGGCATAGGCAATGTCCGCATTAAAGAAGCCGCCGAAGCAGAGGTGCAGCGATTAGAGGGTGTGCAACGTCAAGGGGTGACAGAAGCCGAAATCCTTGGCCGATCGGATCGCTTCATGGAAGTGGCCGACCGTTTCGCTATGCTTGCCTCCGGCTCAAGCGGCCTGCAAGGCGAATGGCCGAAAGTCTCCATGACACAGGCGACCGATGGCCTCTACTATCCTGATAGCTTCGTGAGCGACGATGAGGCCGAGCGCCATGTGATCGTCAAGCTAGTCCGCAGCAACGATCCTGTAGACAGCCTCATTCTTGAAGGGGAAGCCCTCTATTCGCGGATCGCTCAAGAGATTGGCCTTAATGTCAGCGACCCATCGATCAACGCCGAAGGCGTCTTGATCATCCCCCGTTTCGATCGAAAGAAAAGACAAGGCGGCGGAACTGTCCGGCTGGGCCAGGAAAGTCTCGTCTCAGCTATAGGCGTTGCCGACTTCGGATATGTTGGGACGCATGAGGCTTACATCGACCTTTTGCGACATTATTCGGCCGATCCATTCGAGGATATCGTTGAATACCTAAAACGGGACATCGCCAATCTGGCGCTTGGCAATCCCGACAACCACGGCAGAAATACCGCGCTTAGCAAGCATGAGGACGGGACGATCCGCCTATCGCCACTCTTTGATTTCGCACCTATGCGGCTCGCCAAAGAGGGAATTGTTCGCTCCACCCGATGGGCTATGATGCGCGACGGCGGTCGCGATCATCGGCCTGATTGGAAGCTGATTTGCGCCGAACTTATGCCAGATCCGACGGAGCACAAGGCGCTCGCGACCGAGCTTTCCGCGTTTGCTGAGCGCCTGAGAGAGGCACCTGCTCTTGCTAGTGACATGTTGGCGGCTCCCGAAATTCTGGAGCGAGCGATGGGACGTTGCGATGAGGTCGCGGATAGCGTTCTGGAAGCAAATTTGTGACGCCGGAGAACATCTAAATGGCTCGCTGGAAGAAGCCCACAAAAGACGAGATTCTCGAGAATCGACGATCGCTGGCCGAGCGGGCTAAAACCGGTGATTTAAAGCTACCCGGGGCAGTAGGTGAAATCCGAAAAGGATTTGGTATGACCCAGGAGGAGTTTGCCAAAACGCTTGCACTTACGCGACGTCAAGTTGCAGAGATCGAAGCCGGCATGGCCAACCCAACGTTAGAGACATTAGAAAAAATCGGACGCCTCTTCGGGTTTGGTGTTGGCTTCGTTCCGAAGGGTTAACTGGACAGGCCGCCGGCACTATGAAAAGGCTTTTTAGCGAGCCCCCAAAAAACGGATAAGTTGATCCCGTAGCCAAACCGGGTCTCGGGTCTCGCATTGCCAAATCACAAGAACCTCCCAGCCATCCGAACATAACCTCTGAATCGCGGACTGATCCCTTTCAACATTTCTGTCAAATTTGGCCTGCCAAAAATGCACATTTGATTTTGGAACTGTCGAGTATCGGCAATCCGTGTGCCTATGCCAAAAACAGCCATGCACGAATATGACTTTTCGCTTTCCTGGAAAGACCAAGTCAGGTGAACCAGCAAGCGACTTTTGATGAAGTCTGTATCGAAAGCCTAGGGCATGCGCAGCACGTCGAACAACCATCTCAGGCGAGGTATCCTTAGCTTTGACCTTCGCCATTAGTTTCGAGCGCTGAACGCTGGTTTCCATTTTCTCCCTTCCCGATACCTGCCCGCGACGAGCGCAAGATCTCGAATTTCCCGGCAAGTTGTCGTGCGTGATTTGGGGATTTTAATGACATCTTAAAGAAGGTTCTTGACTGCTGGGATTCGCGCTTGCTCATACTTATCGAGCCGAGCTCCGATTCCGCATGCCAAGAAAAATGAAAGACCTAAAATGAGCATTGAGGCGATTGACCTATTTTGTGGTGCTGGAGGCTTATCGTTTGGCCTGCAGTCGGCAGGAGTCCGCGTCAAAGCCGGACTAGACCTCGATGGAAAGTGCGCATTTCCCTTCACTGCGAATATGCCAGGTGCCAAGTTCATCGAGAAAGACCTCTCCACGACCCATGTTGACGAGTTCAAAGGCCTCTTCTCGTCCAAGTCAGTAAAGCTATTGGCCGGATGTGCGCCATGCCAACCATTCTCGACGCTTCGAAACGGCAGCGACCGTAAAACGAGCAAAAAATGGCCCCTCCTAAACGAGTTTGCAAGGGTGGTTGAAGAACTGCAACCTGATCTCGTTACAATGGAAAACGTACCTGTTCTCCGTAGTGAAACAATTTTTGAAGACTTTGTTAGCCTGCTTCGCGCGCAATCTTATCACGTTCAGTGGAGGATAGTTGACGCAGCAGATTACGGAGTACCGCAGCGACGAAAGCGGCTAGTGCTGCTTGCATCCAAATATGGTCCAATACGCCTGTTGTCACCGGAAGAGCTGGGGCTGGAACAGACGACTATTAGACAAGCCATCTCAGATCTTCCGCCGATCAAGGCCGGTGAGCAATCCTCATCTGACCCGATGCACAAAGCGAGAGCTATCACTCCGCTAAACCTAGAGCGCATTCGCGCATCTCGGCCAGGAGGGACTTGGAAAGACTGGCCCGAACATCTTCGGCTGGCATGCCACAAAAAGGAGTCAGGCGCCACTTTTAGAAGTGTATATGGGCGCCTTGAGTGGGATAAGCCTGCTAGCACAATTACCACCCAATCGCATAATTTCGGAACAGGCAGGTTCGGTCATCCGGATCAAGACCGCCCCCTATCCCTACGTGAGTTGGCGATTCTTCAGTCTTTTCCACCAGAATATCAATTTGTAGAAAACCCGAATCAAGTTGAATTCACGCCATTGGGACGCCTTATAGGCAACGCAGTGCCTGTTAAGCTCGGCTTCGCGATCGGCTTATCCATTGTCCGCCATCTGGAAAAAGAAAACGATGACAAGCGCTCTAAACACTAACAATTTTACATTCGAAGTAGATATTAATGTAATCAATCATCTTGGCGTCGGCCTATACAGCTCAACCCCTGCCGCTTTGACGGAATTGGTAGCCAATGCTTGGGATGCAGAAGCAAAGAATGTTTGGATCGATATTCAGGCTGATAAAGATACTATTACCATTGAAGATGACGGCCATGGAATGGACGCGAATGCCATCAAACAAAAATTCTTGCATGTTGGATACTCTCGCCGTGTAGCTTCCAATAACAATCTCAGCGCCACCGGAAAACGCAAAGTTATGGGGCGAAAAGGGATTGGAAAACTCTCAATGTTCGCCCTTTCCGACTTTGTGAAAGTGACGTCAAAGACTTCGACAGGAGCGATCGTCGGCTTTGAAGTAGATGTTCCGCTACTTAAGAAAAATTTAGAGCAGCACACAAAAATTGTTCTAAATGAATTCGCTCCTACCCCTTTAAAAAACGGGCAAGGAACTCGAATTGAGCTGACTTCCGTTCTAAAAACACTCAATAAAACTGAAAAATATCTGAGGGTGAAGCTTGCTCGGAGATTTAGTGTTCTTGGAAAAGAATTTGATTTTCGAGTATTTCTGAATGGCTCTGAGATAACGGACGCCGACCGGGATATATACGACAGTGTTCAGTTCCTATGGGCATTCGATCAGGCGACATTGGATCGAATAAAGCCACTGTGCAAAAATTTGAGCTCAGTCACTGACGATGACGGAAACACCAGTATTTGCACAAAATTGCTTCCCGACAATGTTTCATTCCCGGACGGATCATCGTCGACAGTTACTGGATATATTGCGAGCGTATTTCAGCCAAGAAACCTGGGTAGCAAGGAAGATAGCGCAAATGCACTTTCTATCTTCGCAAATGGTCGCGTTTTTGCTGAAAACATACTTGGCGAGGCTAATAGCGCCAAATACTATCAGAATTATCTAGTCGGAGAGCTTCACGCCAATTTTCTTGACGAAGACGACACCGATCGGGCAACCGCAAGTCGGGAAGCCATCAAGCGGGATGATCCAAAATATCGAGCCCTTCTCGGATTCGCACTGTCCTCCCTGGAAGGAATTGGCGATCAATGGGATGAATGGAGAACATCTTTAGGGCTTGACCCCACGATAAGCGGGAACGCCGCAGTAAATGAATGGCTGGAGACGTTAAAAGATCGTCGCGATTTGCGCACAGCGAAGCGACTTATGACGTCAATTCAAAATGCTACTGTCCATTCAGATGAGGCGAAAAACAACGCAGCAAAAGCGGTCCTATACCGCGGCGCCATCATTGGCTTCGAAAAACTTAGAATCAAGCAACAGCTCGACAGGCTTAGCAACATCTCAGACGTTCTCGGACCTGAGTTCGCGGCGATATTCAGCACACTCAGCGATGTAGAGGAAGCCGCATACGCAGATATTACAAAGCAACGACTTGAAATAATTCGGAAGTTTCAAGCTATAAAAGATAGCCCCACCGACCTGGAAAAAGTGGCGCAAAAATATCTTTTCGATCACCTCTGGCTGCTTGATCCTTCATGGGACAGAGTCACCGGCAGAAAAGAAATGGAACTTACGCTCACCGAATACATTAAAAAGATCAATCCAGACTCGTCGGGGGCCCGCCTCGACATATCATATAGGTCGAGTTCTGGTCGACATGTGGTTGTAGAATTGAAAAAACCAAGCCTGACCGCGCTCAATTACGATATACTTTCAAGTCAGGCTAGAAAATATAGGCAGGCCGTTGAGAAGTACTACCAGGATAATTTTCCTGGAAAGACAGCTCCAGCACTAGACATATATTTGCTAGTTGCAAAAACTCCGACAGGAATGGATGAGCGCGACGTCAGGTCTCTAGCTGAGCAAAACACAAAATTCATAACGTACCAACAGCTGATCACAGATGCTACCAACGCCTATCAGTCTTATCTGGACGTCAATACCGACATAGGCCCGCTCGAAACAATACTTAGCAAGATATAAGTGTTTTCTATTTTGCCGCGATCAAACTGAATATTTTAAGATTTTTTTGATCGCGGCGTGTGCCTTTGAATTGCCTCATCGAGTAGGAACAGCGCCTGCTGAATTAGCACTCACCCAAGATTAGCTATGCTTGTTCTGTACGAGAGCGAGTTTGACAAAGCGCCGTGTACTGAACGCGATATTGCCACGGATATCCGTATTACACAGGGCAATGCCGCAGTAGACCTGCCACATATTGAGAATTTTCGTCGTCATCGCCTTCGCTCGCCTGGTTCCAAAATATCGATCGAGCAGCCGAGCGTTTGCAGAACATGCAACACTTTTCCGATCTGCGCCGTCGGCTTGCCAGCCTCGAGATCGACAATGAACCGCAGGCCAACGCCCGCGACACCGGCAAGCTCGTCCTGCCGCAAGTTTTGCTCCTT
The DNA here is from genome assembly GCF_017313375.1 of Agrobacterium sp. Ap1. Lineage (NCBI taxonomy): Bacteria > Pseudomonadati > Pseudomonadota > Alphaproteobacteria > Hyphomicrobiales > Rhizobiaceae > Agrobacterium > Agrobacterium sp. Ap1. The sequence continues at coordinate 5,206 of NZ_JAFLMY010000045.1, read as the reverse complement.
GCGTGCCGTTCTAACCAGGGCGCCAATATCGGCTGGACTTCTCACTTGTTTTGCCATTTGAATTTCCCGATCGGGAAAATAAAAGCACCTCACCTATGCTGCCGAGGGGGAATTTCCCGATCGGGAAATTTCGACAACAGATGCATCGGCGTGAACGTCGGCAGATTGGGACTAAAGGCCTCGCCGATTGGAAGTCCTAGCATTCTCGATATAGACCCTGCGCATCTCGTGAGGCAATCACACCATCGGATTCCGGTCCAGCTTCCCCCGATATGCAGGATGTCGATGCGAAACGATCGCCTCGACAATTGTAGGCGGCTTTGATCCTGCCAACAGCAGCATCTTTCCTGCCTTCATCTCTAATATCTGATCGGCCGTCATCAGCTTCTGGCGCTGCTCCGCGATCGACGTCTTGCGGCTCTCCCCAAATTTCGCGGCCGACTGCTTGGTGCGGGTCAAAACCGTCTGGTCGCCAAGCGCATTCGCAGCCCAATTGGCGGTTTCGAATTCAGCGCGGCCAAGACCAAAAATGCGGGTGGTGACGCAGGAGCCGAGAATACTGGCTGTGTCGCCCTTGCCGTAGACGCTTTCGACCTGGCCCTTGTCCTGGGTGATGAACAGCGCCTCGATGCCGCAGCCGGCAGCGACGTTGGCGATATTGATCAGCTTTTCCATCCTGCCGAGACGGACAAACTCGTCCAGCACCAAAAGTACGTTCTTTTTCGGCTTCTTGGCACCCTCCAGGCGCACGGCCATGCCGAGAATTATGTTGGTCAGCAGCCGGAGAAAGACGGCTTGGGCGTCCACCTGGTCGAGTGGCACTACCATGAAGAGGTCGGCGCGGCCCTCGAACAGGTTTTCGAGCGAGCATGTGGAGGCGCTGAGGAAACTGCGCAATTCGTCGGAACGCGCCCAGTCGAAGGCCTTCTTGATCGTCGTCTTGATGGCGCCGCGCTCATTCTCGCCGGCAGCGAGGAATGTGGCAGCGGCGGCGGCTGGACGGGTGCCGAATGTCTCGGGCGATCCGGCCCAACCCGTCAGTGTCTTTTCAAAGCCGGCGGAAAACAACAGGTCCATGACCGTGATCAGGTTGCGATCGGCCTCGGGTCTCCCGGTCATGACGACCTCGATCACGGCGGCAATCATGGATTTCGCCATTTCGGCAAAGTGCGCGCCGTTACCGACTTCCGGTCGAACAAGCCCCTCGGCAATGACCTCGATGTCGCGAACCAGATGCGCTTGCCGGATATAGTCGAGCGGATTGAAACGGTCCTTCGACGGCTCGATGACACCGAAGGGATTGAGAACGACCACTTTGCGGCCGAGCGATTGGCGATATCGACGGGTCACGGCAAAATTCTCGCCCTTGATGTCGAGGACGGCAACAGGGCCATCATGGTCGATGATCGCCGGAATGACGACGGACACACCCTTGCCGGCACGGGTGCCCGCGATCGCGACATGATGGCCGGCACGCCATCCGGTCTTCGGGTTCGGTCGGTAGCGCAGCATGGCGCCCCCGACGAGGCCGAGCGGCAGGCCGATATCGTTATGCCGCAGCTGGCGCAACTCGCTTCGGTTCATCCACCGGGCCCGCCACGGACCTTGTTTCGAAATCCGACTGGACGATGCAGGCGCAGCGATCGAAATCGCCCGCATGACGAAGAACAGAGGCACTGGCAGACCGATCGCAAGGCTCGTCATCAAGGCCAGCCTTTGCGCCTCCGTGAAGCGATCCCATGCAGCAACCATGCCCCGAATGCTCTCAATGCCGGAATAGCCGGCATGTCGCCAAGTTTTGAAATTATCGAGCAGAACGGCCGCCGCTATGGTGGGGTCGGTAAGGGCGAGAGCAGACGCGGCAAGGAGGGCTGCCCCCACGGCAAAGACCGACGCGGTGCGTATGCGGCCCTGGGTGTCTCCCGCCAAGGTCAGCAGCGCAAACCCGAAGAACATCACCAGAATTGCGGCGCGCGCGTTTTCGTAGATCGGCGGCCAGAACAGCGGCACGGCCTCCATCAGTAGGAAGCCGGCGGCCATAACCGCGATCGAGAGAACATAGCGATAGGGCTGGATGATCAAATTCATCAATGAAAACTCCGAACGGAATGAAAAATCAGGATCGGCCGCGATCGGGCGCCGGTGATCGGGTTTTCACGTTGGCGGTGCGATCGTCTCCAGCATCGCTTCTGCCTGCTCCAGCAGCGCGAACGCTTCCGTCAGTCCGGTCTTGTCCATGTCGCTGGAATGTTTCTCTGAGGCGAGCCAGGCGCTCATGAAGGAAGCCTGTGACGCGATGAGCGATTTCAGCGATCCTTCCAAAGCCGCTTGCCGGTTTTCGATCATGTCGGTCGATCGCCTCTCCAGCGCCTCGAATTGCGCGGTCCCGCTCTGCAAGGTGCCCATCAAGCTCTCGACGTAGGCCAGCAATTCGCGCTCCAGCGGCGAAAGGCTCTCGGGCATCGGCAGTCTGGTTGGTGATGTCATCGCTCAATCTCCCGTTACGATTTTCAGGCATGGCGTTTTGCTGGTCCCGGCCTGGCAGGTGATCAGCTGAAGGCGGCTTACGTCCCAGGTCAGGATCTGGCCGTTGGCGGTCTGGTTGATCTGCAGGCCCATCTGCCAAAGGCTGGCGCTCCGGGCGTGATCGATCATCAGCCCCGCCCAGAACCAGCTCGCGGTGAAGCTCAGGAGGATCACCAGCAGCGCCACCGCGCCCACCGTCAGCAGGAATGGCTGCATCATCGAGCGAAGCCGGCGCATGTCCGCCTCGGTCGTGGCCAGCGCCTCGTTCAAGTGCCGGCGGCTCTCGTTCGTGAAGTTGCGGATATCGGTCTCGATTGTAATTTCCGCGCGCTTCAAGGCTGCGCTCCAATCGGTCTCGAAGCTCGTCGAGGGCGATGGCGTCGAGCCGGATTCCTGAGCGGCCGGGCTCGCCAGCCGATCTTTCAAGCGCTCGCTCAAGGGTATTCTCTCGGGTCCAGTCTTCACGAAACAGCTCTCCTTTCAGGCGCCAGCGCTCGTCGGTTTCCGGGTCGCGCACGGTGATGTAGTTTTTGCCGGCGCGCGGCAGGTCGAAGCCTGCCGCCGTCAGGGCCTCGGTCATTGTTGAACGGTCACGGATGCCGCCGGCCTCGATGCGTTGGACGATCCAGTCATGGATCAGCGCTCGGGCATCGCCGCGCCTGACGCTTTCGATGAGGCTGACGGTCTCGCGGGCGCGCTCCGGCGCCATCGGATCGTTCCAGCCATGTTGCTTATTGAGGACGTCGCGCAGGGCGTCGTAGTGCTTCTGATAGCCCGGTGGCGCGATATTCAGGCTACGACCGCTGACAAGCTCCATGCGCGGCGTCACGAAATGCAGCTCGACGCGGTTTTCGTGCGTGTGGCGCACCCAGAGAATATCGCGCTGGTCGGCTTCAAGGCCGGCGAAGGCCAAGCGCTCGAAATCGTCCATCACCTGCCGTTGCTGGCCGTGGTTCGGCGCGTCCTCGGCCGTGAAGGCGATGACACCGGCACGATAGGTCCATTGGTACGAGCAAGCGTCGATCAATGCCCGCATCCGGTCGGCATCGCCGCGCAGCACTTCCGGCAGAGGCTCGCGGGCAAACAGCATGACGTCGCCACGCTCGCCGCGGATCGCGTTGCGGTTCTGGTCGTAGGCGACGACATCCCGCTCGACCAGATAGTCAACCGGTCCCGATCCGCCGCCCTGGCCGTTGCGGAAAAACTTGATCAGCACGGCGCGCCATCCTTGGCCGTGAACGAGCGCAGCGTTTCCGATAGCGCCCGCTCGATTGCCACCAGCTGCGCGGCGACCTCGATCGCATCGATGGGCGACACATGGCCCTGGCTCTGGGCCGTATTCAGCCATCGTGCGATCTGGTTGAGGTTGCCGCCGATCCGGGCGACGGCGCGCACCAGTTCCGGGTCCACCTTGGGAACCGGACGGCGGCGGCGCACCTCGGTGAGGCCGAGCGCTTCCCGCATCAGCGTGGCGAAGGGCAGACCGGTCCGCGCCGCACGTGCGGTCAGCGCCTGCTTTTCCGAGGCCGTGCAGCGGAAAACAACGACGGCATTGAGATCGCCCTTGGGTGATCGCCGCGTGCCTTCGGTGGGGTTTGAAGGGGAGGCTTGCCTCCCCTCACAAGGCTCTCTGTCGGACGGCTCGCCGTATGACAGGGGTCGCCTTGCTCCCTTCCAATCGCCGGCCGTCATGACGCCCTCCGAAGGTCGGTCTGTCGGGCGGGCTCATCGGCAATGTGGTCTCGACGGTTGCTGAAGAAGGCGATCCAGTCCAGCGCCCTCGGGCTTGCCTCATCCGGCGGCCAGTAGCCCGGCAAAGCATAACCTCGCTTACCGGCTTTCACCGTCCGAATGCCAAGAGCTTCGAGCGACGGAAAGCCATGAGGACGGAGCCAGCTGCGCCACTGCTCGACCTGCTTCGCCTGGGTCTCGGCCACGAAAACAAGCGGGACGGCTCGCCGCGTCTCGACGCGCGGCGGGGCGTCCTCGCGCGGGTTAGGTTTATATATTTTTTCTTTCTCTGGATTTGGTGGACATATCTGTCCCCCTTCGCCGGACACATCTGACCGCCTTGCCGGACGATTTTGACCGCCTTCGCCTGGGTAAAGGGTGACAACTTTGTCCGTCTTTTCGCGGGCATCCGATGCGCGTAAAATCGACGCCGCAGAGGGACGATATACCGTGTTGTGCCCGATGCCATTTCCGCGCCGGATCTCGAACCAGCCACTGGTCTCAAGCTCACGGATGGCGCGCTGAATGGTCTTGACGCTCTTGCCGGTCGCGTCGGCAATCGTTTGATAGGACGGCCACGCCTTCTCGGTGTGGCCGTTCAAATGCGTGGTGACGATATAGAGCGCCACGGACCGCGCGTTGTCGCTCAGATCCTTGTCGCAGCTCAATTTTTGAAGCCATTGCAGCTTCACGTCCCGAAATCGCCGCGCCCCGCTCATGCGCGCCTCCCAGGACGAAGGACGAGCGGGAATAAAGGGTCGGAAACGGCCGGAAAAAGTGGGACGAGGCTCTTGCTAAACCATTGATTTCCGTAGAACCGGTTTTCGGTCCCGAACTGCACTAACGAATTGAAATTATTCGAATTCAGCAGGCCCTCCGGGCCCACCACCTCTTTATTTTCGCATTGATTTTGCAATATTTTTTCCTCGATTTGTCTCACAGGGCAATT
>NZ_JAFLMY010000044.1:0-13979 GCF_017313375.1 Agrobacterium sp. Ap1 | reverse complement strand
GAAGGGGGCGAGATCATCCCGGAATCACGGGGCGCAATCATCTCGGAACAAAGGGGCGGCTTCATCGGAATCAGCAGCCAGACCAAGCTCGATTACGAATTGCTACGGGATGCGCTGGTGTTTTCACACAGCCTCGGCCGATAGGCGCCACTGCGCAGATCAGCCTGAAGATCGGTCAAAAAGCGAACTTCACTCCTATTCCGGATGCGTTCCACCGTCATCCCGTCGACCCCGGCCGTGCGTCCTCCTTTGTTGGAGGCAACACGATGCCAGGCATGGCGGAGCACTCTGAGGTTGGTCAACCAACCCCACATGTCCCGCCATTGATCGTCGGGATTCGCCTTACTCCACTGATAGAGCTTGCTTTGAATGCCGAGTACCCAGACTTTGTCTGCCTGAAGATCCATGTCCACGGATCACTCCTCCGTCTCTACAATCCTATCGTCTTCCTGCTTCCCTTCGCCCTGTATGCGGCTTTCCCGCACTCCGACTACTACGAAAGCTCCGCCCTTGGTGTCGTCCCTATCTGGCCGTCGCAGCGAGCCCGGCTTCCGACCGGGCAGACGATCCAAGTTCCCGTGTTCCGATTCCCAACCTTGTGCCATTAGGCGGTGAGCTCTACCCCGTGCAATGCGGGAGATGGGGCATAGGAGCCAGTCCCATCTCGGGTCTCCAAGAGAGATCCCGGCAAAGGCGCTGGCATACAGATATACCACGGAGGAAAAGGGGCTGATGCTTCGGCGCTACTGGCGCACGGATTGTCCGTCATGCCCCCTTAAGGCGCGATGCACAACAGGCAAGGAACGGCGGATCACACGCTGGGAACACGAGCACCTGATCGACGCTATGTATTCCCGAATGGAATACAATCCGAACCTCATGCGCACCCGGCGATGCACGGTCGAGCATCCATTCGGAACCATCAAGGCGTGGATGGGCGCAACTCATTTCCAGATGCGCAGACTGAAAAACGTCAGGACAGAAATGGCGCTGCACGTGCTGGCCTACAACATCAAACGGATGATCAACATGATTGGCGTAAGAGCGCTCGTCAGAGCCGTGGCCGCTTGAAGTAGGCGCTGAACCGCCATTTGGGGCCCGAAAGCCGCCAAACTAAACCATCAGGACCATCTCCGACGCCTTCCAGCATCCGATAGGCGCAAAATCTAGCCAATTCCGCCAGACCAAGCTCGATGACGAAATACCATTGGATGCGACAGTTTTTCACACAGCCTCGGCCCTTAGCGGACAAACCGCGCTTAGTGAATCAGAGCCAATTGGACAAGAGAATAGGCAGAGCCATTGCCATCCCGACAGGCGTCGCCACTCCGAACAGGAGGAAACAAGCAGCCGACGCGACACCCCAGCCACACCAGAATATGCGAAATCTTCCCAACGCAAACCCAAGTGCGCAGAGCGCTAAGGTGAGCAAAAGAACGGTTAGACCTATCGGAAATCCTTGCAACCCCAATGCCATCAAGGTGCTAGGAATGCCGCCCAACACTATGGCGATAGCAACAAGAATTGGTGCCTTCATTGCGGCCACACGGTCAATGACTTTGGAAGGAGAAGGCTCTTTTTCGCTCCAGCCAAAAATAGGCCGCGAATACTTCTTATCGCAAGCCAAGCCATCGGCACGTACCCCACGAAGGTGAGTATCGACCAAAAGACCATGTACCTCGTCATATCGGCCTGGCTTTTCCCGCCAAGGACAGACATCGAGGCCGCGCTGATGCCCATTAAAATGATGCTTATCATCATATAGATAAGCATGGTTCGGTACTGCATTTCATAATGGGTCTTTTCCCAGTCGTCGGCTTCAAAACGTCGTTTTCTTGCGAAAAACAAAGCGATAAGCTGGATTGGAAAAAAGAAAGCGCCCGCCAATACGATTGCGTAATTTGACGGGACACCACCGGTCTTTTTATTGCCTCCGAAAGCATCGGTAATCGTTCCCCTACTTGTCCGACCGACCTCGAATTTTGTTTAGAGCAGCGGCTTTAATCTCAGGTAACGAACACCGATAAACTTGTTTGGAAGAATGCTGCTACTACCGGATATGTCTGCTTGTGGCGCGAGGGCGACCACCGGCATCGCCGATGGTCATTTGCCTTACAGCTCAATCTGCTCAGCGATCCTGAGCGCGTCGTCCACCTCGACACCAAGGTATCGGACGGTGCTTTCGAGCTTTGTGTGACTAAGCAGAATCTGAACAGCCCGGAGATTGCCGGTTTTCTTGTATATCAGTGCTGCCTTCGTTCTCCTCATTGAGTGGGTGCCGTATGCGCTGTCTTCCAGCCCGATGGAAGCCACCCATCGATGGACGATCCGAATACTGCCTTGTCGATAGATGCCGCGATGCTTTTCTCCGACTGGGAAAAAGATAGCTGCCAGCATTTCTTCGAACGAAAGGAAGCCAGGCGGCGAGCGCATTCTTCGTCTGCTCGGTGACCTCAAATTGCACGGGCCGCTTGGTTTTCTTCTGGACGATGGTGGCGCGGCCCCGGATCGAACTACCCGACCACAAGTCCTCGACGCGGAGCCTGACGAGATCACAGGCACGGAGCTTGCTGTCGATGGCGAGATTGAAGAGCGCCAGCTCTCGGTCCGCCCCGCTCATTTCGAGTTGAACGCGAATCGACCACACGTTCTTAGGCTGAAGCGGTCGCTTCTGACCCACCAAAATTCCCTTATTCCAAGGACGTCGGGTACGCAGCACAATTTCCATGACAAAGCCCCTGCCGCTCCCCCCACCTCGTCGCCCGTATTGGGAGGCTCGATGATATCACGGTTTGTCCCTGCTCGGCCCCAACCAGGACATTGACGCTGCATTGTGCTCATTCATAAGCTTCGGAAACATGTCACAAGGATGAGAGCGGTGTCCGAGTTCCTGCAATTTGCGATTAACAAGAACCCGATTCGGCTGACGTGCGACGACATCCTTCTATACGCGGGAGCCCTCAACCACTGGGATTTCTACAACAGCGCGGCACTGGAGATCGCGAAGGGGTACCACCGCGGAGAGCTCAGCTACTCCTTCTGTGATGGCGTGATGAATGATCTGTGGTCTGCAGTTCAGGAAGGGTTCGGCCGTGGCAATAACGAGGTGCCGGAGCCGTTCTTCGAAATCTACGAGGCTTTCGACGTGGGAGAGTACCATCGCAAACACGACAAGTCCGATGACCCCATTGCAGAGTTCACCGACCCGGCGATTGCCGAGCTATCTATCCGTTATAACCTCTAATGCTTCGAGCGATGGCTGCCGTCGGCCCACAGCTGACTTTGACTTTGCCCCATCTTTCATTGCTTACTACGATTAAGAACTGAATTTGGGCATTACCGCTTCGATGAGGTTACGGTTGTCTCGATTTTTCGCATTGGTTATAGGGCTTAGCCTTCACGCAACTCAATCTTATGCTTGCTCGAAGCGAGATCAATTTGGGCTCGCAGACTTCTTGTTCGCCGATGTCGTAATCGAAGCACGCGTAGTTGGATATCGTCCGAACCTAGAAAAGAATGTCGCATATCTCGACTTGGCTACAGTAACGACGATCAAGGGCTTCGCGAAAGAACGCTGGACGGTTGATCTTCGCCCCTTCTCCGATCAAGTTCCTACCGATAACCGTTGGTCCGATCCGGTCTTAATCCCATTACGTGGGCGCATTTCGGAAACAGGAGACTTCACCGCTACCATAATCGATAAGGCTTGCGCACCTTTGGCACTCTTCCGAACAGACAGGTTGCCCGGCGGCTACTTTAAGGCAGAGTTGGAAAAGTGGTTCGCGAAATCTCTGAAATGACCGCATTTGGCGCTTCTGCGTCATGTCGGATTGCCGCCCTTTGGCGACCTTCCCAGCAGCAGCCCGAAATGGAGGGCGTCGCGTGGATTTCCCGCTAAACAACGGCAGAGTTGAACATTCGTGACGAAGGCCTGAGGATATCAGGCCTCCGCCATTGCGGCTAAAGCGGTCCACTCGTCGCCAGAGGCTTCCACGATTGCTCTCGATCCGCCTCGTTGGATAGATCGATGATTACCACCGTGCCGGTTTTAATATGCCGCCGCATTGCGTTGGCCCGGTCAGATGTTGCCTGGAGAAAACCGTCTTCGTTCAGCTTCTGAAGGCGCGAGCGCGAAATCTTCAACTCCGACGCAAGCAAACGATCAAGGCGTATACTGGTCGGGATAGGAGTTGCCAGGTCGATCACCAATTTTGTCCAGCCCTCAGCTTCACGTAGCGTGGCCTTTTCGATGGCGTAATCGTCAAACTCATCAACCCTTTGCGCCTTACGCTTTAGAGGGTCGAGGTTAAACGCCTCTGCCCGGACCCACTCAGGATCGTTGGACTGCAACGCTGCAAGGGTGTCAGGATTGATGTCGCGAACATTCTGCCGCCCGAAGATAGGTCGGTTCCATGTCTTCTCGCATACAAGGCATTTGTAGATAAGCCATGCATCGAGCTTGCGGCCATTGGCGTTGAGCCGGATTTTGCCGCTAGATTGGAATGCTCTCAAGCCACTACATCCGCTGCATGCGATCCACGGCTGGGGAGGTTTTGTGGGTATAAGGGTCCATTGGACCTGAAGTATATTGCACATGCCGTCTTGGTCTTCCGTTCGGAAGTCCACCAAGATGGTGCATGAGAAACCCCGTATTGGGCGCGGTGTTGGCGATGCTATTGGGCGGCTGAAGAGCTGAGACAGCAGAGCTGCACTGGCACATTTTAACAATGCCAAACCGGTCTCTTGCCACCACCCGATGAACACAGTCATACGCCGACAGCATTATTGCTATCAGGACGTACGGGTGAAACTGGATTGAGACCGGTATTTACTTAGGCAAAGTCTACCTCGATGCGCCAACGCTCTTCAACCAAAGCGATACCAAATGACCGCTTTGATTTGGAGTCCCCCGAGGACAGCGGACGCTGAAACCTGTGGTGTTGCGGCTTTTTTGCAACTTCCGATAATGCCATTTGATCATGCTGGTCGTTGGATACCCAGACGACGCATCTCCCGATAGACAGTAGAGCGCCCAAGACCAAGCTGCCGGGCGGCTTCCGTCGGAGAGGTTTTCGCTTCGATAAGTTTGATTTCTGCTTCGACCCTTTTCATGTCGAGAGGCTGCCGGCCTAGCAACTTTCCTTTTACCCGTGCTGCCGCGATACCGTCCTTGGTACATTCGGAGATCAACCTGCGTTCGAAATGAGCGATGGCCCCGAAGACATGAAAGATCAGGCGCCAGAACCAAACTTGAATGGCAAACCGGCGTCGCGACGGCGCAACCGCAACTCCTGCCTACTGCAGTCTCAGCTTCAATCTGGCGTAAACCAACAAAACCAGATAGCCGGCGGCCGACAGAACGAACGGCCCGCGAAGAGCCAATTCGCGCCCGGCCTCGTTCTCGATCAGCGACACCAGTATCCCCGCAGCGACAGCACCAAGAGGCATCGATCCCCAGCCGAAGAAGCGGTAAATGCTGTTTACCCGCCCCAGCAGTTCTGCCGGAATGCGGCGCTGGCGCCATGACACGGTGATGACGTTCCAAAGCATGGATGCCGCTATAAACAAAGCCATTGCTGCGCCGACCACCCACGTCGTGGAGCTGAGACCAATGGCTGCGTGTGCAATCCCCCACGTCAGGAACGAGAGGTAGAGAGCGGCCTGAACCCCAATCCGTTTCGTGATAAGCGGCGCTCCCAGACTGCCAGCTACCGCGGCTGTCGCAGCCATGGACAGCAAGAACCCATGCTCAGCGGCAGACAGCCCCAAGATCTCCTGGGAGAACAGAATAGTGATTGTCGTCGCCATCGAGAACAGAAAGTTCACCATTCCCAAGGTCACGGCGAACCTAAACAGGAGGCGATCTTTTCGCATCCAGTTTATGCCCTCAAACAATGCCGGCCAAAACCGCGCAGAGTTCGTCAGTTGAGGGGGCAATGTAATTAGCCAGACCATGCCGGCTGCAAGCACCAGCACCGCGGCATCCAGGCCAAAAGGCACTGCGATACCCAGCCCGATCAGTACGCCTGCGAGAGGGGGCCCAATGAACTGGCCCATCAGTTGCTCTGCGCTCCACATCTGACCATTGGCAACCTCCAGATCTGCTGATGCGACAATAGACGGCAAAATTGTTTGAGCTGCGTTGTCCCGCATTACCTCGGCAGATCCGAGAAGAAAGGCAAGGGCGGACAGGAGCCACACAGCCCCGGCCACCGGCTCGCTCAAAGCGAGCATCATGATAGCTGTTACGATGCCCGCCCGGATCATGTCTGCACGCGCGATCAACTTGCGGCAATCAGTTCGGTCAATGATCACGCCTGACGGCAGGGCAAACAGCAGCCAAGGCATACTGCCGGCAGCTGCTACAGCAGCAATCGCGAGCGGATCGCGTGACATCAGCGTAGCGAGCCAAGGCAGCGCGAGGACAATCACTCCGTCGCCAAGGTTTGTAAGCGTTCCCGCCGTCAGAAGGAGGCGATAGTTTCGGTTACGAACCAAAAGCGGCATTGCCATCTTGAAATGATCCCCTTCGCGGTTCCCAGCAGCCTAAAGGGTGACTCGGCATCGTCAATGGAGATCATCCCGGATTCGTCGCCATAAATTTGGAAATACCGACCGGGTGGGGACGATCGACTTCACTCCATCAAGTTCTCGTCCACTTCTTCAGCTTGTGACATAGCGGCTTCGCTTTGTACGGCGTGTCTGCTCAGCAAGCCGGCGTCCTCCAGCGCTTCAATATTTGGCAAGTCGCGCAGAGTCTCCATACTGAAAGCCGAGAGAAAGTGCTGCGTGGTCACGTAGGTATACGGCGCCCCCGGCGTCGGGCTGCGCGGCCCGGAGCCGATAAAACCCGCGCCACGCAGATTACCGATGGTGTCGCGGCTGACTTCCTTGCCAAAAATCTTCGACAGGTCACCACGGGTGATCGGTTGAAAATATCCCACCGCCATCAGCACCATCGCCTCGAACTCCGGCAACGCCGCCCCTCCTCTTGTCGGCGCCGAAGACGCGCGGATGGTGTCGGCGAACCGCGGACGCGTCCGATGCTGCCAGCCGCCTGCGACCGACAACAGTTCATAGGGCCGGGAACTCAGTTCCTCGCGCAGATCATCGATGAGCAGATCGATGCTGCAGTCTTTTCCGACCACCCGCGCCAGCGTCTCGCGGCTGACCGGCTCGGCGGAGGCAAAGATCACCGCCTCGATCCGCATCATCCATTCCCGCCAGCGCATCTCCGCCGGCAGATCCTCCAGCTCACGATCAAACAAGCGTTCGCTTGCGACCTTCGTCCTTTCCTTACGAGTTTGCTTGGCAGCATGTGATCCGGCCATCGTCATAATCCAAAGATCCGGAAAGCGGAGCGGCCGGAGAGCTCGCGCACCGCCTCGAAACTTTCGAGACGCTCGAACAGCCGGTTCGCCGCCCAGCGCGACAGTTTTGAGCCGGGCGCGGAGGCCGGCACGGCATCCTCGGTCAGCAGCCGGCGCACCACCGGATCGGCGCCTTTGGTCCGTATCTTCGGCGCCACGGCCAGCAGCCTTGCGGCGCGGCGATCGATTTCGACCGCGGAGCGAAGCGCTGCCTCGACGCCATCGACCAGCGCCAGGCAGATCGCTTTCGGGTACGCGGGCTCTCCCGGTCGAACGCGACCGCGACCACCGATGGTGCGGAAAGCCGGGCCAAAACGCTCGGGGAGCAGTAGCGGCACAGGTTTCGGCCAATTCAGCTTATGCGCCAGCACAACCTCGCCAAGCCCAAGGGCGAGCACCTCGGCGTCCGGGCGAAGGGTCGTAATTGCCAACACAAGCTCAGCAACTGCGAGGGGTGCCGCGCGCCCGGACTGGATCGCGGTATCGATCAACTCCGAAACCTGGACAAGGCTTTCGTCCCATCTCATCCCCAGCAGCGTGGCAAGCTCCTTAACGAAGGATGTGGCGATCGTCCCGGTTCGACGCACCAGCATTCGCATGGCCAAAAACATGTTGCCGGCCGGTCCGGGATCGTCGCCTGCAGACGTCAACAAAACCGCGTCGCGGATGGCGGCTTCTTCCTCGCCTCGCCCGAGCATTCGGGCAGCGACAGCTGCTGATTTGAGGGCAAGGCGATCGCGCCAGCAGCCGAGCCATGGCGGGTCGGCGCGGATCAGATCGTCGAGCGATTTCAGAGCGATACCGGCAGAGAAGGCCGCGTCGCGCTCGTCGACGTCGCGACCGCGCGCCACCGTCCAGCCCGGCAGGTTCGCCGACCATGTTGGTGATGAACTTTGCGCTGTCGTGATCGAAACCATGTCCGACAACATAGATCAGGCGCGCGGTTTATACCAGCCATATTGACGCAAACCGCACAGCCCGTTGGTGATGTAAAACGTCCGATAATCTTGCATTATCGGACGTCGTCGATATGGTTACTGGATAGTCCGCGACGCCAAGATTTTACCTCTAAACATGCACTCCGTGGCTTTCGGATGATTGAGAACAGTGCTATTTGTGGCTAGACAGCCTAGCTAGATCGGAGTGGATTCATGGATTGGCAGCTGCAGGACGCTAAAAACCAATTTTCGAAAGTAGTGCAAAAAGCCCGCTTTGAAGGCCCGCAAGAGATAACCGTGCGTGGCGAGCGGACGGCGGTTGTCTTGTCCGCAAAAGACTACGACGCCTTGCGCGCAGGGCGACCGACTTTGGTCGATGATCTGCTTGCCGGTCCGCCTTGGGATGACGCCTTCACCGACACGGTCGACGCACGGGCCAAAGTCTCAAGCCGCGACGTGGCCTTCTGATGTATCTAGTGGATACGAATATTGTCTCGGAGGCAAGGCGGGGCACTCCACAGGCAGTGTCGTGGCTGCGCTCGGTCGATCCTCTCAGCGTCCACTTGAGTGCGCTGACGCTTGGTGAGATCATGCGCGGTATTGCCTTAAAACAAAAAACAGATCCCAAGGCTGCGGGACATCTTGCCGAATGGCTGCGCAAGCTGCGCCACGATCATGCTGACCGCATCCTTACCGTGACCGACGAGATCGCAGTCGAATGGGGCCGCATCGCCGCGATCCGTCCGCGCGGAGACATCGACGGGCTGATCGCAGCCACTGCAATCGTCCATGACCTGATCCTCGTCACTCGCAACGTCAAGGACTTTGAGGACACAGGCGCAGCCGTGATCAATCCATGGGAAGCGTGAGATGAGCAACATCCTCGGTGGACAAGCTGTGGCGGACGAGCCTTCCATTTCCAGAGCAGAAATCTCCTCCCCTGCCCCACAACCGGGGTCCAGCCTGTCGGGCCACCTGCAAGACCTCACCGATCGCGCTCGAAGCTACGTCGAGGCAGCCAGCTCGATCAACACTAGAAAAGCCTACGCATCCGACTGGAAGCACTTTTCTGCCTGGTGCCGTCGCTCCAGTCTTTCCCCCCTCCCCCCACATCCGGCGACCGTCGGTCTCTACATCACAGCCTGCGCCTCGGGATCCGTTGACCGCGGAGCAAAAGCAAATTCCGTTTCGACGATTGAGCGCCGCCTCTCTTCGATTTCGTGGAATTATGCGCAACGCGGCCTGAGCCTCGATCGCAAGGACCGGCATATCGCCATTGTCATGGCCGGCATTCGAAACAGCCATGCCCGCCCACCGGTCCAGAAGGAAGCGGTCATGGCGACCGACATCATCGCCATGCTAGAAACACTCGATCGCGGCACCCTGCGTGGCATGCGCGACCGGGCGATGCTGCTAATCGGCTACACTGGTGGACTTCGACGGTCAGAGATCGTTGGCCTTGATCTGAAAGCCGATCAGACCGAGGACGGACGCGGTTGGATCGAGATCCTCGACAAAGGCATGCTCCTCACCTTACGCGGCAAGACCGGATGGCGAGAGGTCGAGGTCGGCCGCGGCTCGGCCGATGCAACCTGCCCGGTCGCCGCGATAGAAACGTGGATCAAGTTCGCCAAGCTTGCGCACGGTCCCCTCTTCCGTCGGGTCACGGGACAGGGCAAAGCGGTTGGATCGGAGCGCTTGAACGACAAGGAAATCGCCCGCCTGGTCAAGCGCACCGCCATGGCTGCGGGTATTCGAGGCGATCTGGCCGAGATCGAGCGTCAGTTCAAATTCTCGGGCCACTCCCTGCGCGCGGGCCTCGCCTCGTCTGCCGAGGTCGACGAGCGATATGTGCAGAAGCAGCTAGGCCATGCATCAGCCGAAATGACCCGCCGGTACCAGCGCCGGCGTGACCGCTTCCGCGTGAATTTGACCAAGGCTTCAGGGCTTTAGCTGGCCCCTCCCCTCCTCCGCATGAAATCGTAAGCGGAGATTTTAGTGTCGGAATTCTCGCTTAGCGCTTCAATTGAAATCGGGAGCTAAAAGCCACACACGACGTCGAACCACGATGAATTCTACGACGAGAACGGTCTGCCGATATGATCGCTGTCGATACGTCGGTCATCATCGCGATTGCCGCGAACGAGGCCGAAGCCGAGGTGTTCAGGCCACTCATAGGCCGTCAGCCAGTGATCATCGGCTGGCCTACGCTGCTGGAAGCGCGAATGGTACTTACCGGCAAAGGATTTGCCAGTGCAGCAAAGATGATAGAGCGTCTCGCGGTAACACCGAACGTCACGACCATCGCATTCGACGAAAAACATTATCGTGCGGCCGAAGACGCTTTCGAGCGGTACGGCCGGGTCGTCATCTGGCTGCGCTCAATATGGGCGACTGCTTCTCCTACGCCGTTGCGGCAATCGCCAGGGCGCCTCTGTTGTTCAAGGGTCATGATTTCGGGCAGACAGATCTAAAAATCCATCCAGCCTCGTCAATGGCATGACGAGGTCGGCTGCCGCACGCAAAAAGTGGGTTTTGATGCTGGGGCCTTTTTCCCATGGCGATTGTTCTTGTCAATGTTCTTGTCACGCTGTCACGGATGTGTTGATGGGAACGGAAGCCAATCGCGCTCGAGCGAACAGCCCCGACGACCTGGCGCGTGCCGGGGACTGCGCTCTTTACGGATCGCGGTCGTTTTCAAGAGGGATGAGCAGGCTGGGAAATTCGGTTTCGGCAGGAAGGCCGGCAATTCTCCGCATCAATCGGTCCAGTCGATCCGTCGTAAAAGCCTTGTCGGCGAACCAGATCTCGATTTCGGCCGGATCAAGCGTATCAACCATAGAGAATGTCGGCACAACGCAGCCCGACGCCCGGATGGTGCGAATGTTGTGCTGGTATCGCCGGATGCGTTCCGCCATCGGCAGATCGGATCCGGTCCTCAAAAGCTTGTCTTTGGGCCATTCAGGCACTGGCATCTCCTCCCGTTCAACGAATTGTAGCAGCATCGGTCGGCCGCGCCATTGACGAAAGACAAGTTCTACATTCATCAGCCGGCAAAGACGTTGATGTCTCGTTGAGACGAAGTTGCCTGATACTGCGTACAACTGGCCTACCCAGGCCACCTATACAACGCCAGCAAAGACACTTTCCATGGAAGATCGCATCCGCTTCGCCCTCGAAAAGCTATTCAACATTGCCCACCAGGATTCTGGCCAAGGTCGGCGGGTGGCGAACCTTCTGCTCGCCTGGTGGAATGCCGAAATGCATGGCGGCTTTGACCTGACAGATCTGGCCAATGTCGATCGCGAAGTTTCCGAGGACATGGCGACGATCTTTACCTGGCTCGCGCGTGAGGAAGATGTGGTTTACCCCTACGAGTATCGCAGCGAAATCGAGCAGGTGATTGCGCGCTGGCGGCCCCAGGCGGCTGTGAAATGATGGCAAAGTCCCGCAAGGCTGCTCAGGATCTTTCTACCGTCGAGGGACGGATCGCAGAACTCGACACGATCGCTGCCGTCCTGCCGATGGAGCGTCGCGACGAGCTGGCGGAGCTGTTGACTGATCAGGACGTCGAAACCCTGCGCCATCTCGTCAACGAAGGCATGGGTGAAAACACGCTTCGCGCGCTCACCTCCGATCTTGCCTATTTACAGGCCTGGTCGCTGGCGGCCACGGGGAAGTCTTTGCCCTGGCCGGCGCCCGAGGCGCTGCTGCTGAAATTCGTGGCGCATCATTTGTGGGATCCGGCAAAGCGCGAAACCGATCCGGAGCACGGAATGGCGGCAGCCGTGGAGCAAAGCCTCCGCACCCAGGGTTTTCTGAAGGTGACCGGCCCGCATGCGCCTGACACCGTGCGCCGGCGGCTGGCCAGCTGGTCGACCCTGACGAAATGGCGCGGGCTTTCCGGAGCCTTCGCCTCCCCTGCCCTCAAGTCGGCCATTCGTCTCGCTGTACGGGCCACGCCGCGACCACGCAAAAGAAAGAGCGCCAAGGCGGTCACCGGTGATGTGCTGGCCAAAATGCTGGCGACCTGTGCGAGCGGCAGCCTGCGCGATCTCCGCGACCGGGCGATCCTGATGGTCGCGTTCGCCTCAGGTGGACGCCGGCGCAGCGAGATTGCTGGACTGCGTCGCGAGCAGCTAACGGTCGAGCCAACGATCGTTGTCGAAGGCGGCCCTCCCCTCCCCTCGCTTGCCATTCGTCTCGGACGGACGAAAACATCCGGTGCCGATCACGACGAGGTTGTCTATCTTACCCGCCGGCCGGTCGAGGCGCTTGATGCATGGATGACGGCGGCAAAGATCGAGGCTGGGTCTGTGTTCCGAAAGGTCGATCGCTGGGGCAATGTGTCCAAGCGGGTGCTGGATCCGAAATCGGTCAACGATATCGTCAAGCAGCGGGCGGCGATGGCTGGGTTGGAGCCTGAGGAGTTTTCGGCACATGGGTTGCGGTCGGGATATCTGACCGAGGCAGCTAATCGTGGGATCCCGCTCCCCGAGGCGATGGAGCAGTCACGGCATCGATCGGTGCAGCAGGCATCGAGCTATTACAATAACGCGACGCGGCGAAGTGGGCGTGCGGCACGACTTCTGTGATATTCGCAAAACGCTGGCTTGTTGACCATGGGGCGAGGCAGCCGCAGAATAATTCTGCATCTTTTGATGCAGCGTAGCGAACTATAACTTTCAATTCTGGGACGGCCCGCTCTGGAGATCGGGGGATCCTGAAATCTGCAAAGCGCTTTGCGCAATGTCTCGAACATACTTTCACGACCAAGGATAGCTGTCATTGGAAGAAATCATCGGTTCAGTTGGGGTGTTTTTCATTTTGATCAGTGCGGCGTTCGGTGTCATGTGGCTTTGCCCGCGGCTTCCGGCTCACCACAGAGACGACGAGACAAACACCATCGTCAGGCTGATTGCGAATATTTTTGCGATCATGACGTCGCTGGTGTTCGGACTGATGATCAATTCGTCGAAGGCGACCTATGAAACGATTGACCGCAATGTTCATTCCTACGCCACCCAGATTATCCTTCTTGATCGTAGCTTGCGGACGTATGGCTTGGGTGCTGTCCAAGCACGGCAAAGCCTGAAAGACTATTTAGCCGCGGCAATCGATGCGCCCGAGCGTGCCAACCAAGCACCGGGCTCCAGATTGGCTGAGCAACGACTTGCAACTATTGGCGATCATCTGGCCATGCTCCAACCGGCCGACGGATATCACCTTTCCCTGATAACTGAGGCGCAGCGCCAGTATCGGCAGATCGTCGAGCAACGCTGGTCCATAGTAGAGCAATCCGAGGGGATCATTCCTACACCGTTGATCGTCATGCTGATCGCCTGGTTGACGTTGATCTTCGCGTCGTTTGGATATCGCGCACCATTCAACCCAGTGATAGCAGGCATGTTCGTCGTCTCTTCTGGTCTCGTGGCGGCGTCGATCTATCTTGTCCTGGACATGGACATTCCATTTGCTGGCGCGATTCAGATTTCAGATGCTCCCCTCAAAAGAGCGCTTGTCCAGCTTGAGCTCTAATCGATGAGATCGCCGCGGAAATTGTCGCAGTGGGCGCGCGCGGCTGCTCTAGTGGGCGACCGGAACAATCGATGTCGCCGAGCTGTTTAGCCTATGTGCCGCTGCACCTCCCGTAGATCTCACTTCATAGACG
>NZ_JAFLMY010000096.1:0-257 GCF_017313375.1 Agrobacterium sp. Ap1 | reverse complement strand
CCGCCGACGATGATGCTGTCATTCGTCGTGCCAATCGTTTCCTTGACCGTACCCTTGATGCAGGTGCTGAGCGAGAAGACCGGGAAGCCGAGTTCGCGAAGCTGCAGCGTATCGCGCACGCCGGTATCCGTAACCAGGCCGCCGATGCCCTTGGCAAGGCAGGCATTGGCCAGAACGTCACCGAACGAACCTGCTTCTTCGTATTCACCCGCCGAAACGACGATGATGTCGCCGGGCTTGGCATAGTTGATCGCTAG
>NZ_JAFLMY010000043.1:0-16371 GCF_017313375.1 Agrobacterium sp. Ap1 | reverse complement strand
CCCTTCGATTGAGATCTTAACAGCTCATTCTGGCACATTTCGATGCCGTTCAGGGGCCGTCCACTCCAACATCAAGTACTTGTCTCCGCATGGCTGATGCTACCAGCGATCTACGGGCAACACTTCGAAGCGCTATCGGATGGTCCACGACAGGCTGATTTTGCCTGCTCCTCAGCCAGCCAGCGATCCCGTGGCTTGCAGCTCGCTGGCCTAGCCTGCAAGTTCACCAGGTATGTTCCGGCATCAAGGCGCGGCGTGGCGGCGCAGTAGAGAGCCATCGGCCGCACGCCTTCACTGACTTCGAACGTGAGCCTGGCACTTGGCTCAAGCCGGACATGATCGGAGACTTTACGGATGATCGCCGAGAACTTGCCCGCTGGCATGTGTGTCCGGCCATCCTCGTCTATATCCCAGAGCTGGACGAAGATCTCGGACCAGGCTTCCGGATTGGCACCGCAGTCGAGTGCCGAGAACTGCCCGGCCTTCACTTCGGTGACATGGTATCCCGGCCGAACGGGGTTGCCGTCATAGGTGAACACCAGTGGCGCATCCGGCGCGACCGCGAGAACATCGAGAAGGTGGCCGAGCGTGATGTCAGAAGAAACTGCCTTGTCGATCGCGTTCATGTGCGTTATCCCTTCTATACAATTATTCAAGGAATATTGAAATATGGACGAACGTCAAGCTCTTTCGTCATTTGCCGCCCTCTCCCAAGAGACCCGCCTTGGGATCGTCCGCGAGCTGGTCATCGCAGGCCCTGAGGGATTGGCGGCAGGTGTGATCGCGGAGCGCATGGGGGTTTCGGCAACGAACGTGTCGTTTCACCTCAAGGAGCTGGAGCGTTCCGGGCTGATCTCGCAGCGTAGGGAATCCCGCTCCATCATCTACAGCGCCAGCTACGAGACACTCGCCGGTCTCGTGAAGTTCCTGATGGAAGACTGCTGCGCCGGACACCCTGCGATCCGGGAGAATGTCGCGAAGAGTGACGGCTGCTGCATCCCGGATGATGAGGTATCAAGTGCATAGTCGACAGGTTCGCGCGGGTATCGTCTCCGCTCTCGGCATCACTCAGATCATTGGCTACGGCACTCTCTATTATAGCTTCAGCATTCTTGCTCCTGGCATGGCCGTAGATCTGGGCCTCTCGCTTGCCCAGGTGTTTGGGGTCTTCTCCGTCTCGCTGTTCATCGGTGGCCTGTCGGCCACTTACCTGGGCAAGCAGATGGATCGGATCGGCGCCGCCACCATCATGACGCTAGGCTCGGTTCTTGCCGCGTTGACGCTCGCTCTGTGCGCCTGGTCGCCGTCGGTCGCCGTATTCGCCATAGCCATCATCCTGCTCGAGGTGTCATCAGGGATGGTGCAGTATCAGGCGGCATTCGCGACATTGGTCGAGAGCGATCCCCGTTCGGCCTCCCGGAGCATCACCTATCTCACCCTGATCGGCGGCTTCGCATCAACCATCTTCTGGCCGATCTCGGCCGCACTTTCCGGATGGATGTCGTGGCGTGAGATCTATCTGGTCTTCGCAGCGCTGAACCTGTTCCTCTGCATGCCTCTGCATTTCTGGATCATGCGCGTCGGCAAGACCGGATCGAATGCGGATACGGCCGCCCGGCCTCGCGAGGCGGTCATCGGGGCAATCCCCCACGATGCCCGTCGCCGAAGCATGATCATGGTGTCATTTGCCTTCGCGCTTCTCGGATTCACGCTTGCCGCAATCCTCGCGCATATGGTGCCGATGCTTGGGTCGATCGGGCTGGGTGCCGCGGCAGTGGTGATCGGATCCCTGTTCGGTCCGGCACAGGTCGCGAGCCGCCTTATCAACATGGTCTTCGGAAAGAACCTGTCGCCGCCGGCACTCGCTGTCCTGTCGGCGGTGCTGATCGTTTTCGGCATTCTGATCCTGCTGGCGACGGGTGACTGGTTGCCGGGCGCTGTCGCGTTCGCAATCTGCCTCGGGCTCGGTTCCGGCATCAACAGCATCGCGCAGGGAAGCCTGCCGCTCTATCTGTTTGGATCGGATGGGTATGGCACGATCACAGGCAAGATGGCGGCCGCCCGACTGGCGCTCGGAGCCGGAGCGCCCTTCGCGTTCGCGGCGGCGATGGAGAACCTGGGCCTGAGCCTGTCGCTCATTGGAAACGCATGTCTCGGTGCCATCAGCATCGCGGCATTCGTTGCGGTGGCGGTATCCTGTCGGCGGCCAGCCACCGCAACGGTCTAGTTCGTCAGATCGATTTCAGCGAAACCCGCTTCTCCAGCTCGGCCGCCTCTTCCTTCCGCTCGCTGTAGCGGTCGGTCAGGTAGGTGGAGGCATCGCGGGTCATGATGGTGAACTTCACCAGTTCCTCGCAGACGTCGACGACACGGTCGTAATAGGACGACGGCTTCATGCGACCATCGACACCGAATTCCTGGAACGCCTTCGCCACGCTGCTCTGGTTGGGGATTGTAATCATCCGCATCCAGCGGCCAAGGATGCGCAACTGATTGACCGCGTTGAAGGATTGACTGCCACCGGAAACTTCCATCACCGCCAGCGTCTTGCCCTGCGTCGGCCGCACGGAGCCGACCGACAGCGGGATCCAGTCGATCTGCGATTTCATGATCCCGGTCATCGCACCATGCCGTTCCGGGCTGATCCAGACATGGCCTTCAGACCACTGGGTCAGTTCGCGAAGTTCCTGAACTTTCGGATGGCTGACAGGCGCCTCGTCCGGTAGCGGCAGTCCCGCCGGATCGAAGATTCGAACCTCGCATCCCATACGTTCGAGCAGACGGCGGACTTCGAATGCGAGCAGACGACTGTATGACACCTCCCGGAGCGATCCGTAGAGGATCAGTATCCGTGGCTTGTGCGTGGAGAAGGCGGGCCGCAGGGATTCGATGTCGATCGGCTGGATGTGCTGGTCGTTCAGTGCGGGGAATGTATCAGGCAATGCGCTTTCCTTCATTGTCGAGGACCTGCTCACCGTCTTCCTTGGTGAAGGGCCCCGTGAATGCGTCGGCGGGCAGGATGTCGAGAACTGCCTCCGAAGGCCGGGCAAGCCTGGTGCCAAGCGGGGTGACAACGAGCGGACGGTTAATGAGGATCGGTGTCGCGATCATCGCATCCAGCAATTGCTCGTCGGTCAGGTCGGGATTGTCGAGACCAAGCTCGGCATAGGGCGTGCCCTTCTCCCGGATCGCCTCGCGAATGGTCATGCCAGCGTCGGAGATCATCTTCGCGAGCCGGTCCCGCGTCGGCGGGTTCTGGAGATACTCGATGACGGTGGGCTCGATCCCGGCGGCGAGGATCAGCGCCAGCGTGTTGCGAGACGTGCCGCAGGCCGGGTTGTGGTAGATGGTGACATCCATGATCATGTCCTTTCGGTAGCGGTTGTTTTTGCGACGGCGGAAGATGCCTCGTACCAGCCCTTGGAACGGTTCACGATCCGGACGACGGACAGCATCACCGGAACCTCGATCAGAACTCCGACGACTGTGGCGAGCGCCGCGCCCGACTGAAATCCGAACAGGCTGATGGCGGCGGCGACTGCCAATTCGAAGAAGTTGCTGGCACCGATGAGTGCGGACGGTCCGGCGACGCAATGGCGTTCTCCCGACATCCGGTTCAGGAGGTAGGCGAGACCCGAGTTGAAGTAGACCTGGATCAGGATCGGAACCGCGAGCAGAGCGATGATGGTCGGCTGCTCGATGATCTGTTCGCCCTGGAATGCGAAGAGAAGCACGAGAGTGGCGAGCAGAGCAACAAGCGACATCGGTTGAAGCTTGGCAAGTAGGCTGTCGAGCGCCCAGGTGGTTCCGTCTGCGATTAGACGGCTTCGAAGCACCTGCGCAATGATGACGGGCACGACAATGTAGAGGGCAACGGACAAGGCAAGCGTTGCCCACGGCACAGTGATCGCAGAAAGACCGAGCAGCAGACCGACGATCGGCGCGAAGGCGATGACCATGATCGCGTCGTTCAGTGCTACCTGAGAGAGCGTGAACATCGGCTCTCCGCGCGTCAGATTGCTCCAGACGAAGACCATCGCCGTGCATGGAGCCGCCGCGAGGATTATCAGGCCAGCGATATAGGAGTCGATCTGATCCGCTGGCAGGTATGGTCGGAAGAGCCATCCGACGAACAGCCAACCCAGAAGCGCCATCGAGAATGGCTTGACCGCCCAGTTGATGAACAGCGTCACGCCGATCCCGCGCCAATAGGAGCCAACCTGCGTGAGCGACCGGAAATCGATTTTCAGCAGCATCGGGATAATCATCAGCCAGATCAGGATGGCAACTGGGATGTTCACCTTGGCGATCTCGGCGGACCCGATGATCTGGAAAAAGCCGGGCATGAGATGGCCGAGCCCCACACCGACGGCGATGCAGAGGAAGACCCAGACGGTCAGGTATCGTTCGAAAGTGGACATCAGGATGCCTTCCCTTGCGGCGAGGTCGAGCCCTCCATCGCACCGATCTGCCGGAGCCTCGTCTCAAGAGCCATCCGATCGATCGAGGTGATCGGCAGGTTGATGAAGGCTGAGATGCGGTTCTTCAGGAAGCGGGCGGCCTGCGCAAAGGCGCGTTGGATCTCGACCTCGGATCCGACCGCGGCAGCAGGATCCTCGACACCCCAGTGCGCCGTCATCGGATGCCCGATCCAGACCGGGCAGGCCTCGCCCGCGGCGCTGTCGCAGACGGTGAAGACGAAGTCCATCTCGGGCGCATCGGGTTCCGCGAAGACATCCCAGCTCTTGGACGAGAAGCCAGTTGCCGGATACCCCAAGACGGTCAGCTCCGCCAAGGCATGAGGGTTTACCTCGCCTTTCGGCTGGCTGCCGGCTGAATAGGCCTTGAAGCGCCCGCCGCCTTCCTTGTTGAGGATGGATTCAGCGAGAATAGAGCGAGCGGAATTGCCCGTGCACAGGAAGAGCACGTTGTAGGTCTTTTCAGTCATGGTCGTTGTCCGTTTTAGGTCGGAGGCCTTTGGAGCTTCATGATGGTCGCCGACGATGGGCAGATGGAGGAAAGCTGGCGGGTGTCGAGAACTGCCGGAGGCACGCTCTCCCGCGGAACTTCGGAGAACCCGATAGTCGAGAAGAATGGGGCAGCAGTGGTGGTCGCGAGATAGACGTCGCCATTGCGATCCAGACCTCGAAGAGTCTGCTCGACGATGGCCTTCCCGAAGCCCCGACCGCGATGTCCGGAAAGCACGACTACCGAACGCAGAAGGAAGTCGCTCCCGCACTGCTCTATCCCGCAGAAGCCGATCACCTCGACACCATCAGAACGGGCTTTGAAGAATGTCCGTCCCGCCTCCTGGATATCTTCTGTCGGAAGCTGCGCTGTGGCGAGTGCGTCGCGGAGATCATCATCGGAACCGGACACAGGTTCGAGCGAGACAGGATTCAACATGGTTTCGCCTCCGGGTTGCAACACGGCGTCAGCTCCGCGATAAGCGGTGCGCAGAGTTCTATCGAGCCGCCGCAGCAGTCCTTGAGCAGGAACAGCGTCAGGTCACGCAGACCATCCAGATCTGCCCGGTAGATGATGGATCTGCTCTGCCGCTCGCTCTTGACGAGTCCAGCCCGCGAAAGCGTTGCGAGATGGGCCGACATCGTATTCTGCGGTACGTCAAGCAACCGCGCGAGTTCGCCTGCGGGAATGCCGTCGGGTTCGTGCCTCACCAGCAACCGGAAGGTCTCAAGGCGGGTGTTCTGGGCCAGTGCAGCGAGCGCCGCGATCGCAGAGTTGCTTTCCATATATCCAGAATAATAGATATAACATCATTGTCAATCCTCGGATATGGCGCTCCTTGCTGACCCGCCGTTGACGTGGGCGCGCGCAGCATCCATCTGATGAGGATGGCAAAGAAGAAAGAAAGCGCGGAACCGGAACTGATGAAGACGTGGTCACTGCCAACGTCGATGACGATCGGATCAGCGGTGCGCGCCAAGGGCATCCTCCAGGAAATCCGCGCCCGTCTTCCGTTCGCGGTTCGGAAGGCGCTGGATCTCGAAAGCGGAATTCTGACGCTGGCGATGCCTGAGACATCGAGAGCGATCTTCCGCGCAACCTCCGCATCGACAACCGAGATGCTCGCCGAGATGGAAGCTCTTCCCGTCATCCCCCGGGAGATAGAAGACATCCTGGCGATCTCCACCTCGGAACGGCGGCGCTGGCTGGAGGATGGTCGCCTCCCCTCAGCAGGCACGCGAACCGTGAAGCTGCGTGGCCGCGCTCGTCAGATCACCTTCCACGTTTTCGATCCGGCCGTGGTGGTGGACATCCTCGACCGCGGTGCCGTCGATGAATGGCGCGAGGACGATATAGCTGCGGCGGCCGAGAAACGCCGTCAGTCGGCCATGAAAGCGAAGCTCACGAGATCGCTTCGGAAAGGGAAGAAAAAGGGGACGCGCAAGGATGGATCGAACCCGTCGCCATTGCGCGGATGGGACGAGTTCGATGCTGAAGGCTTCCTCAAATAGCGCTCCGCCCAGAGCACGGATGGTATCCGGATTTCGTCAACCAGACCGACGGAACCAATGAGCCGGGAGCGATCCGATGGCTGCACTGCCTCACGCCCTTGATCCGATCAGCGAGATCGTCTGTCCCATATGCGCGCTATCCCAGTGAAAAGATGGTGCCAGCATGACCTTCGGACGATGCACCAGATGCGCTGAAAGCGATAGAGGCAAAGGGAAGATGGCAGGCTCCGCCAGAACGGAGATCGAAGCATTCTGGCAAAGCCTTTATTGGAGCTATACGGGATCAGAACCGGCGCTCTTCCGGCGAGGGAAACCCCATGCTCTGCCCCATGCGGGTCGTGTGGCAGGCCGACAGAAAGATGCCGGATACGACGACCAGCAGAAGTATTTTGAGCTTCATGTTCAACTCCGAAGCGGTTGGCATCGAGACGTCCCTTACCTACACGGCAATCCCCTGCACGTCAGCCGCTATCGGCTCCAGCATATCCATCTCGTCGGCACTGAGGCTGACCGAGGCCGCCGTGACGTTTTCAGCGAGACGGGTCCGCTTGCGCGTTCCGGGGATCGGAACCGTCTTTGCGCCCAATCTGCTGGACTGCGCGTAAAGCCACGCGAGAGCGAGCTGGGCAGAGGTAACGCCCCTGGCAGATGCGATCTCCTCGATCTTGGCGACAAGGCGCATATTGGCTTCGCGGTTCTGCGGTGAGAAGCGCGGGAAATCCTGACGCGCATCGTCACCGGTCAGACCTCCGGCAAATGCCTGGCCCGTCAGCATGCCGCGACCAAGCGGCGAATAAGGCACGATCGTCACACCCAGTTCCGCGGCGACTGGCACGATCTCCGTCTCGATGTCCCGGGTGAAGATCGACCATTCCGATTGAAGGGCGGAGATCGGGTGGACGGCATGGGCGGCGCGCAGGTCTTCAGCGCTGACGGCAGAAAGTCCGAGCCATTTCACCTTGCCTGAAGTCACCAGATCGGCCATCGCGTCGACGGCGTCCTCCAACGGCGTCACGCCATCTTGGCGATGCATGTAATAGAGGTCGATGACATCGACCCCAAGCCGCTTCAGCGAGCGATCCACTGCGGCCCGGATGAATTCGGGACGATTGTCGAGGCTCCAGTCGTTGGGGTTTTCGGGCGACCTCGCATAACCGAACTTGGTGCCGATGATGATCTCGTCACGATGCGCGGCGAGGAAGGGGGCGAGGAATTCCTCGTTGGCGCCTACCCCATACATGTCGGCGGTGTCGAACATGGTGACACCCAGTTCCAGCGCGCGCTTAAGCGTGGCACGGGATTCGGTCTCGTCGGTCTCTCCATAGAATTCGCTCATGCCCATGCAGCCCAGTCCCTGGGCGCCGATCATGGGGCCGCTCTGTCCGAGTTGCACCTTTGGCATGGTGATGATTTCGCTTGTCATTCTGGTTCTCCATATCTTGACAAGCACTTCTTATAAGTATGGAGTGCAGTCCATGGTCAAGGGTTGAATCATGCTCATCTCGGAATTTGCCAGAGCCGCGGATCTGCCGGTCGATACGATCCGCTTCTACATCACCAAAGGTCTGCTCAAGCCCGAGCGCAGCGCAAAGGGCGGATCGAACCCCTACCAGGTATTCAGGAGGGAGGATGTAACGGCCGCGCGCATGATCCGCCTGCAGCAGACGCTGGGCTATTCGCTCAGTGAGATCCTGGAACTCAATGAGGAGTATCGCGCTGGCGAACATTCGCCGGAACGCACGATTGAGGTTTTGCAGTTGCAGATCGCCCGACTGGAGGAGCGAAAAGCCGCACTGGACGAGGCGCTGTCCTTCCTGCGTGGCAAGGTGGATTGGATCAAGGCGGGAAAGCCGGACGGTGCGCCCCGCCTTGAAGAATATCAGTGCTGACCAGCGCGCAATTCGGCCAGCCCCTCTTCCCTTGATATGAGGGGTGCATAGCCCAATTCGCGCCGCGCCTTGCCGATATCGAACGACACTTCGACGGCGGAGGTCGCATAGGTCTGAAGTGTAAGGGGCGGCACGATCCGGCCACGGGAGATGAGACCAAGCAGGTCCCCGATCGCCGCAACGGCGCGAACGACGAAACGCGGCACGGTCTTTTCCGGCACGGGCTGCCCCTGCGTTTCGATAAGGCCCGAGACCATGGTGCGGAACGGCAAGGGGTCTCCATCCGAGATGAAATACACCTCGCCTCCCTGCCCCTTGCTGAGTGCCAGTTCGACGGCATGGCAAAGATTGGCGATATGGGTCGTCGAGGTCAGGTAGGTCCCGCCAGAAATCCAGGCGAACTTTCCCGAACGGACCGCCTCCATCAGCATCGGCAGCGCAGTCGTGTCGTCACGTCCCCAGACGAAGCGCGGGCGCAAGACAACGATCGAGAGCTTCGGGCCATTGGCGGCAAGGGCGATCCGCTCGGCCTCTGCCTTGGTACGGGAATATCCGCCTGCAGGATTTCGCGGCAGAGGGATGGTCTCATCCACGTTGAGCAGCGGCCTGCCCGTGGCCAGCACCGATTCCGTACTGAGGTGGATGACCTTGGAGATGCAGGCAACGCGGGCGGCATCGAGCACGGCGCGCGTGCCGTCCTCATTGATGCGGCGCTGCGCCTCGGTCGCGGGGCCATGATCGGTATCGGCCGCGGCATGGATCAGAGCATCGCAGCCTGCCATTCCGGCAGCCAGGGCGGGATCGAAAAGCTCGCCTCGGAACGGGACCGCTCCGAGTGCCCGGACGCGTTCCGCCGACGCATCACTGCGGACAAGCGCGGTGACCGTGACGCCACGGGCAACGAAATGGCGGATCAGGTTGCGGCCGACGTAACCGCTCCCTCCTGTGAGGAAGATGCGCTGGAACGGGACGCGTTTATCCGTGGCCGCGGCAGGGGCGGCAATGCTGTCTGTCATGTCATTCACCTGAAGGTACTGGGAGTGTCAGCTCGTCCCGGCAATGGGAAGATCGGTCTCCTCCGGATGCATTGTGACGAGCCAGTTGATCTCGCGAAGGATCCGATCACGGTCTTCACGCTCGAAATGATGGAAATCGAGATGTTCGAGGAACTTCAGTCCTTCAAGAGCCAGATAGGCCAGGAGCGCGCCGCTTGGCGATCGGGAGGTTTCCTCGATGCGGGCGATCGTCCGCGCCTGGTTTTGCTGCATCTTGCCGCGCAATCCCGCATCGAGCGCAAGCGCGGCGCTGAGGTTGAGCGCAACCGCCTTGAACTCTTCGGGTGGCGGCGCGGATGCGGCAAGGATTCGCCCCTTAATGGCCCGATCTTCGGGGGCATCGATCTGCCGCTCTATCCCGGAGTGATGGGCATTGTCGCGCTCGAATGCGCGGTCGACGATGGCCTCGATCAGAGCCTGCTTGGACTTATGGTCGTAGAGTACGCTTGCCTTGTTGACACCCGCCTCTCTGGCGACCGCATCGATCGTCAGATTGGCGGCGCCATCGCGCCCGACAACCCGTTCCGCGGCATCAAGAACCGCCTGCTGATCGACAACCCGTTTCCTGCCCATCGTCTCACCAATTATTTCCAACCAGATGGTTATAAATAATCAAACTGAACGGTGTCAAGCCGGCGGGGTTATCCCTATCCTTCCAGAATGGACAATTCCCGCGAATATGCCCGCGCCGCAAGCGTGAGAGATTCCTGATACTCCGGGTCGCCGTAGCAAGCCCTTGCTATCTCATAGCTGTCGAACTTCAGGATGAACTGCCGCGGGAAATGCCGCCCTTCGACGGTCTCGACCCGTGATCTGCCGGCGATGATCTCCACCCCATATCGCACGGCGATAACCGAGAAGATCGCGTTATACGCCGCAAGAGCCTCCACGTCCTCGACATCGCCGCCTTTGACGACCCAGTATCCGGGCATATCCAGCCATCCCTTGAATGCGAGATACAGCGGTCCCTACATGGAACCTCAGACCGACCGAGTCAGGCCGCCATCGACCTTGAGATTCTGGCCGGTGATGTAGCCAGCTCCTTCCGAGACTAGGAACGAAACGGTCGCGGCCACCTCGGCGCTGGTGCCGTAGCGCTTCATCGGCACCATGTCGCGACGTTCCTCGGTACCGGGCAGGCTGTCGATCCAGCCGGGCAGCACGTTGTTCATGCGAATATTGTCGGCCGCATAGGTGTCGGCATAGATCTTGGTATAGGAGGCAAGCCCGGCACGGAACACGGCCGAGGTCGGGAACATCGGGGCCGGCTCGAAGGCCCAGGCGGTGGAGATGTTGACGACCGCACCCGATTTCTGCGCCTGCATGATCGGCGTGACCAGCCTAACAGGACGGATGACGTTCATCAAATAAACGTCCATGCCCATATGCCACTGCTCGTCGGTGATCTCGGTGATACCAGCACGCGGACCATGGCCTGCGCTGTTGACCAACGCGTCGATCTGGCCCCATTTCTCCATCGTGGCATCGACAAGCCGCTTCAGGTCGTCGTTCGACTGGTTGGAGCCCGTCACACCGATACCGCCGAGTTCGGCTGCCAGAGCCTCACCCTTTCCGGAGGACGACAGGATCGCCACCTTGAAGCCGTCAGCCGCCAGCCGCTTGGCGGCCTCGGCGCCCATTCCACTGCCACCAGCCGTGATGATGGCGACTTTTTCTATTGTCATGGCGGTCGTCCTTCTCGTCGATGCATTGATTGATTACCACTGAGACGAGAGATATCATCATGAAGATCGAACGCGCCAATCAGTTCTCCTGAATTTTTCCGATAGAAAATCTACTGAATGACCAACACACTTGGAAGGCTACCATCTCTTAATGGCCTGAAGGCTTTCGAAGCCGCGGCACGCCATCTGAACTTTCGGCTGGCGGCGGAAGAGCTTGGCGTTACCCAGGGCGCGGTGGCGCAACAAGTGCGCGGGCTGGAAGCGGAACTGGGCCTGCAACTGTTTGAGCGTCTGCCTCGAACCCTGGGCCTTACAGGGGAAGGCCGTGCCTACATCGCCGATATCAGCCGAGCTTTCGAGATCATCGCGCGCGCCACGGGCGACCTCAAGCCGCAACCCATAAGACTCGCAATCAGCACGACACCAACCTTCGCATCGAAGTGGCTGATCCCCCGGCTGCCGGATCTGACGGCGAAACATCCAGACCTCGACATCCATATCGTCGCGACCGACCGCATTTCGAATTTCCAGGTGGATGGCGTCGATCTTGCCGTGCGCTATGGCCACCCGCCCTTTGGGCCGGGACTTGCTTCGGAATTGCTGTTCGAGCAGGAGATCATCGCCGCCTGCAGCCCAATGCTTCTTCGGGATCGCGGCGTGCCGAGGACCCTCGCAGAGCTATCCGGATATGCGCTTCTGCAGGACACGCATAATTTCTGGCCGGAGTTCATCGAGCGGCAGTTTGGAATGTCAGGTCAGATTGATATGCCAGCATTCAGGCGTATCAGCTTCAACCAGACATCCCATGCCATCGATGCCGCGATCGCGGGTCAGGGCATCGTGCTGGCCACCCGCAATTTCGTGGCCAGCGATCTGCAGGGGGGTCGCCTTGTCCAGATCGACAACGTCAAACTTCGCGGCCCGTCGGACTTCTACCTTGTATGGCCGAAACATCGGAAAACGGCGGCGATGGAGGCCGTGAAAGCGTGGATGATCTCAATGACATCCCCAACCGCCGAATAAAACGTGATGGCGAACTGGCGGAGGGCAGGAGCCAAAGCCTGACTAAATCGCCGATAGGACAGCCAAGTCGCCTGATCGCCAGACATTATCGACCGTGTTCCGGGTGATCACCCAGACATCGCCACTTCGAGCCAGTTCGACATCGTATCTGTTCTTCATCAGATAGTGGCGGGCTCCGTCATTCCGTAGGACGTGTTGCGCTTCGACGAGTACGTCCATTCTGGCTATATCACCATCAATGGTCACCCGTGGATTGCTGACGGAATGCGTCGTGTCCAAGGTGCCAAGCGAAGTCAGCAGGGCGGATACGATTGTCTCCCTGCCCTTGATGACCGGATACTCGAATCCTGCCTTTGCGGCGGCCGGGCGAAAGTCCGAGACCGCGTTCTCCGCAAGCGATGACGCGAGGAGATCTTTGTCACGAAGATCGATGCCGGCTGCGAAACGATACAGGGCCTCGACCACCTGTAGCTTGTCGGCAGTCTGCTGGGCAGATGAAATTGAAGTCGTCATAAACATGGTCCTTGTCAGGCCGGAGGCTCGCAGAATGCAAGCCCTCCCCGGCGATGGCGGTCGTGGTGTTGGAGTCTTGAGGGCCGGCTATTCGAGATCGGCGTCGATGCGGGTGATCAGGCCATCCTGTCCGACGACGATCTTGAGCAACCCGATCTCGTGGCCGAAGTCGCCTGTGAAATCGACGCGGACGACAGCTCTGGAACGGCCTTCCTTCTCGATCGACAGCAGCTCTGTTCTGGTGCTGTAGCCGACGAAAAAGCGTTCCAGATATTGTCGGACCCCGTCTCTTCCGGTGAATGCATCACCGACCGAGACGTCATCGATGACCGCGTCCGAAGCAAACAGTGTCAGCGTGCCCTCGACATCGAACGCATTGGCCCTCCGGATGAAGCTGTCAATCAGATCTTCCATCTGCCCCACCTCAGATATCGATGATCGTGGTGTCGGCGATGGTTTCGGCAAACCCGCTGCCGAACAGTCCCGCGGGTGTGTGGAAACCGGGCAGCGCCTCGCCTGACAGGACCCGCCGCCCGGCCTCGGCCGCCGCCATCGCGGTGAAGGTGTAACCGTTGACGGTATCGAGACGCGAACGGGTCACCCGCCCCTCCGCATCGGTCACCTCGACCACCGCCCTGTAGCGGTTTGCCTGACGCTCCGCTTCCGTCGGTCCGTCCGGGAGACTGGACAGGTCGCCCTGAGGGAACCCATCTCCCGTCACATGCACGAATGTCGCGATGTCGGGGATCTGCGCCGCCCGCCAGATGGTGATGAGATCGGGCAACGTGACCCGGAACGAATCTACCGCCCCCTGCCCGAAGTCGAATTTCTGGATGTCGGCGGCCACTTCGACCAATTCGCCTCCGACGCGCTCGAGCGTCTCCGTAGTCAGGTTCTCCGTGGCACTGATCGCGGAGCCGCGCGACAGACCACCTGCAACATGCAGGGCGATCCGTATCTTCCGGGGAGCTACGACCTTCTCAACCGCATGCCCTGCAAGACTGCCGAGCATGGCGACACTGCCGCCGCCGCCCGGCATCAACATGACATCCGCGGCCTTCGCCTGCTCGTCAAACTGTTCCGCCAGACGGTAGCTGTCGAGTTCGGCGGCCGTATCGACATAGTGCACGCCGTTGCGTATGGACGCTTGCATCAGCGGCCTGGCCGTCCGCATGAAAGGACCTGCGCAGTTGAGGATGACCGCAACGCCATCGAGATTCGCGTCGATTGCCGCCGCGTCATCGAGCGGGAAGGCGCGGAATTCAACGCCAAGCTCCGAGGAAAGTTCGGCAAGCGGTCCTTCGCTGCGTCCAGCCAGAATGATGGAGGTTCCGGCCGCTTTTGCATGCGCAGCAGCCAAGCGCCCGGTATATCCCGTCGCGCCATAGATCATCAGTTTTGTCATGTCAGTGCTGCCATTCCTTGTAGACGAATTCGAGTGAGTAGCCGTCGGGATCGCGAACCTGCGCCGCGTAATACCGAGGGTCGTAATGAAGCTGTGGTCCGGGCGGATGGATCTCGATCGCACCTGCTGCAATCGCTGCGGCATGGGCGGCATTCACCTGGGCCTTGCCCTCGGCAACAAAGCCGACATGCGCGGCCCGGCCTTCGACAACGCTTTCGCGCAGCCAGAAGAACACCCGGCCGTTCGCGCCGAAACCCTTGAGGTCGGGATGTCCGGGAGGGCCTTGCCTGCCGTCGTAGTCGACGGCATGAAAGATCCCCAGCGGCGCGAGTGCCGCTTCGTAAAAGGCGATCGAACGATCGATATCGCTGACCGAGATGAAAACGTGGTCGAGCATGCTGCTCTCCTTTGCGCTAGATGATGTAACCGCCTGCCACCTCGATGTTCTGGGCGTTGATCCAGCGGCTCTCCTCGGACAGCAGGCTGGCGATCACGCCGCCGATCTCTTCCGGCTCGCCGACGCGACCGAGGGCCGTCTGCCCCTGCGAGCATGGCTTCGAACTCCTCGTTCAGGCCGCCGCCGAGTTCGGTGCGGATTGCGCCGGGGGCAACCGAGTTCGCCCGTATCCGGCGCTCGCCGAATTCCTTGGCCATGTAGCGCGTCAGCACCTCAAGACCGCCCTTGAACGACGCATATGGCGATACGCCTGCAGTCGCGACACGGCTGGTGGCGCTTGTCATGTTGATGATGTGGCCGCCGTCTTCTATCAGCGGAAGAAGAGCCTGAGTCAGGAAGAATGGTCCCTTGAGGTGAACATTGAAGAGGCCGTCGAACTGCTCCTCCGTCACCGTGGAGAACGGTGCGTAGAGACCATATCCCGCATTGTTGACGAGGTAGTCGAAGTTCTCTCTGCCCCAGACCGCCTTTAGCTGTGCTTGCACCGCATCGCGGAACTCCGCGAATGAACGGCTATTGGCAACATCGAGCTTCAACGCGACGGCCTTGCCGCCCATTTCCACGATCGTGCTGACGACCTCATCGGCTCGTCCCGGATTGCTGTTGTAGGTGACGATCACCCCCATGCCGCGCTCCGCGCATTTGATGGCTGTGCTGGCTCCGAGACCCCCGCTGCTTCCGGTAACGATGACGATCTTCATGGGTTTCTCCATTCATCTGGTGTGAGATGAAGCTACGTCCGCAGCCTGCCGGGCGCTCACCTATTCCTCCCTGAAACTTGCCTGTTTCTGCTTCACGCTTGCGCCCACCTGTGAGGTCTGCCACGGTCGGCTCATGGAAAAGCAACTGAATGAACTGCGGGCACTGGCCTCGAAGGCCGAAAACAGGCGGACGGAAACGGGCATTCCCCGCGTCGCCATGGTCCAGGGCGAGATCCCCGAACACCAGCTCGCCGCTGTCTACGATCCCATGGTCAACCTGATCCTGACGGGATCGAAGACGATGACGGTCGGCGATCGGACGTTTCATTACGACCCGGCAACCTACTTCGTGATGTCCGTCGATCTCCCGGCCGTGGGATCAGTCCATCCTGCAGCTACTGGCGAACCCTATCTCGCCGTCAGCCTGACGCTCGATCCCACCATTGTCGGCGCGTTGATCCGCGACCTTCCGGTGAGGGTCTGCAGCGAACTGTTCGGATCAGGGTTCTCTGTCGCCCCGGTCAACGAGGATTTTCTCGACGCCTGGATCCGCATGCTCAAGCTGATGGATCGTCCCGACGAAATCACGGTGCTATCTCCCGCCTACGAGCGCGAGATCCTATTCCGCGTCCTGCAGGGGCCACTTGGCTGGATGTTGCGCGACATAGCAACGCCTGACACTGCACTCTCGCGCATCAGCGTGGCGATCGACTGGATCCGACAGAATTTTGCCGAGCCGATCAGAGTTGAAGCGCTTGCGGAGATGGCCGCCTTGAGCGTGTCGGCATTCCATCGTCACTTCAAGGCCGTGACGGCGCTTAGCCCGCTCCAATATCAGAAGCGCGTACGCCTTCTGCACGCGCGTTCGCAACTCATTGCGGGCCAGGGAAATGCGACATCGATCTCGTTCGGGGTGGGATACGAAAGCCCGAACCAGTTCAGCCGTGAATACGCCAGGCTGTTTGGGCTCCCGCCCTCGAAGGATCTGGCAAAGGCCATGCGGGATCTGCACGTCGCATAGTCGATCATCCGCTTGTCGAAGTCGGTAGTGCCCGCACATAGCAGGCACTTGCCTCACGACAGATCACATATGTGGACGGCCCCTGACCCGCAAGATATTTCGAGACAATTTGATCTGATCGCTTGCGTTCATATGTCCGGCCT
>NZ_JAFLMY010000042.1:0-16552 GCF_017313375.1 Agrobacterium sp. Ap1 | reverse complement strand
AGCAAGCTGACACTCATCCGGCCCTCTGGGATGAGCCGTGGCCGTCTAAGCTACACCACTCCCTGGGACACGATCCTCGTTTGTTCGTTTGACTGTCCATGGTGGCCATTTGAGGATCCTCCGAAAGCAGCTGTAAAGGCTCGCCTCAATTCCCAGGCGACGGCTCAGCAGCTTCGGCGCCCGCCTCCGAGCGTTTCAGACGGTTACTTTCAAGTGCGGTTTCATCCGTCTCTTTCTGCGTGTCCTGCTTCTCTAGGTCGCGCTCTATGGTCTCGCGTAAACCCTCAGCAGGGTCCTGCTCCGGGTGCTCGTTTCCATTGGTCATTTCAAATCTCCTCTGCCGGTCACGAACACGTTGCTTGTGAAAATGTTCCCCGGATGCCCTTAGTTGAGGAATTACTGTAGCCCCGGAACTCTGTGATTTTGCGCGTGGCCCTTGTCTTGACGCGGGACAATCAAACGAAATCTCCTGATCATGAACCGTATCACCCCGCCAACGCCCCACAAGCACCTCGATCGTTTTCTCCAGTGCCAGGATGCGATGGCCGGCCCGCTCACGGATATTGCCATGTCAGCAGTCAATGCCGGTTGGAATCCGGAAGAGGTCGCTGCAGCCCTGGTCGAGTTAGCCGATCATCTGATGCTTGGAATGATTGCCAACAGAGACCTTGATCGGGACCTGTCGATCCTCAGGAGGCGATGATCGGATGTGTGGAAGGTTTACGTTCGAACACGAATGGCCTGCCTTCATCGACCTCTATGATCTCCCATGGGATCAGGAGCGCGGGCGCAACACCTAGGCCCGGTTCAATATTGCGCCGACACAGGATGTCCTCATCATCCACAACGATGCAGACGGGAAACAGAAGGCCGAGACGGCTCGTTGGTGGCTCGTACCACATTGGGCAAGGGAACTTCCCAAGGGGGCGATGTTCAACGCGCGCATCGAGACGATCGGCACGTCCCCGGCATTTCGTGACGCGTTCAAGTTGAAAAGGTGCTTGATCCCGGCTGACGGGTTCTACGAATGGACAGTCAATCAAGATGATGGGAAGAAAGACCCGTGGCTAATTTATCAGCCCGGCGGCTCACCTTTCTCGTTTGCTGGCCTTTGGGCGCACAACGAAAAGCTTCGCGTCACCAGTTGCACCATAGTCACGATGCCGGCAGCAGAACCAATGACTGAGCTGCACGACAGGCAGCCCGCTATTCTCGCCCCTGCAGCTTACAAGGAATGGCTTGATCCCGCGACAAACGGTGCGCGGGCCAAAGAACTTCTCCAGTCGCACAACCTTGATGGGGCACTGGAGTTTCACCGGGTGTCGAGAGATGTGAACTCGTCGCGGTTTCAGGGAGACGACAGCGGAGCAATTCCATGTATTCCAGCTCTCGATGGGATGTGAACGATCGACCCGCCATGATCCGTGTCTAAGCGGCTGAAACTAATTGATATCACCAACTTCAAAAAGGGCAGGCGAGCGTTTGCCGGCGCCCTTTGCCATCACCCGTTCGCAAGCCATTTCGGTTTTGGCGTAGCGCTGAGCAATACGCGCGTGTACTCGTGCTGCGGTGACTTGAAGAGCGAGACGACATCATTCTCTTCCACCACCTTGCCACGCTGCATGACGAGAATGCGGTCTGCGAATTCGCGCACGATCGGAAGATCGTGGGTTATGAAGATGTAAGAGAGACCGAGCGACTGGCGAAGCTCGGCCAAGAGCTCGATCACCTGCATCTGGATCGACACGTCGAGCGCCGACACCGCCTCATCGCACACGATTAGTTGTGGTTCGCTCGCGAGCGCCCGAGCGATGGCGATGCGCTGCCTTTGTCCGCCAGAAAACTGGTGCGGGTGACGGTCGGCATGCTCTGCCTTGAGGCCCACCATTTGCAGCAGTTCCACAAGCCGATCGTTCCAGCGGTCGCGGGGCAAGATGTCTTTGTGGATGGCCCACGGCTCGGAGATGATCTGGCGCACACTCATGCGCGGGTTCATCGATCCGAAGGGATCCTGGAAAACCATCTGCACCTTGCGGCGAAACCCGTCGAGCGCTTTCCGCTGTAACTTGAAAATGTCCTCGCCGGAGTACAGCGCTCTGCCCGATGTCGGCGTATTGAGGCGCAGCAACATGCGTGCGATGCTTGACTTTCCTGATCCGGATTCCCCGACGATACCCACGGTCTCGCCGCGATGGAGGGTGAAGCTGACATCGTCTACGGCGCGGAACTCGCCCTTGGCCGCAAAGGTCCCGGAGGCAAGCATATAGTGCTTGCTGAGGTTCTCGACCTTCAGCAGCACCTCACCTTGCGGCGCTGAGCGTGGCGTGTCCTCAGCAGCTTCTGCATGGGGGATAGCCGCCATGAGGCGACGGGTATAAGCATGGGCGGGATTGGTAAAAACCTCTCTCGCCTCACCCGCCTCGACCACCTTGCCACCATTCATGACGATGATCCGGTCGGCCATGGCCGCCGCCACTTCGAGATCGTGCGTGATCATGATCAGTGCCATACCGGTCTCGCGCTGGAGGACCTGCAGCAATTCGAGGATCTGTGCCTGGACGCTTACATCGAGCGCGGTCGTCGGCTCGTCGGCTATCAGGATATCCGGCTTGAGGGCGATGGCCATCGCGATCATCACGCGCTGGCGCTGCCCACCGGAGAACTGGTGCGGATAGTAGTCGATGCGCCGTTCAGCATCGGGAATGCCCACCCGGTGCAGGAGATGGATGACCTTGTCGCGCACCGGCCCACCCTCGCCGCCGCCATGGCTATCGAAAACTTCGGCAATCTGCCGGCCGACGGTATAGACGGGGTTCAGATAGGCTAGCGGGTCCTGGAAGATCATGGCAATCCTCCGGCCGTTCATGTTTCGCCGCTCTTCCTCGCCCAGTCCAAGAAGGTCCTTGCCTTCGAAAAGCAGCGAACCGGTCACGATATCGCCCGGCGGGCAGTCGATCAGTCCCATTACAGTGCCGGTGCTGACACTTTTGCCCGAACCACTCTCGCCGAGGATGACCAGTGTCTCGCCGGGGCAGACATTGAATGAGACGCCATCGACGGCGCGTACGGGATCCCCTTCGGAAAGGAAATCCACGGTGAGGTTGTTGATTGCGAGGATCGGTTGAGCTGTTGCGGTCATCGTGGAGCCTTTCGCAGAGATTGAAGACGCCAGCGCTGCAGCGGGTCGGCAACGGTGCGTGCCCAACTGGCCAAGATGTTCAGCGAAAGCGTCGTGAACAGGATGGCAAGGCCCGGCCAAAAGGCGATCCACCAGGCGGATGCGAGATAGCCACGCCCGTTCGCCACCATCGCCCCCCAGGTGAAGTCTGGAGGCTGTATGCCGAGGCCGAGAAAGCTGAGGGCGGATTCCGCCAGGATGACAGTGGCGAAATCGATGGCCGCGATGGTGACCAGTGTCGGCAGGACCAGCGGGGCGATGTGCCGAAATAGGATGCGGCCAGCACTGGCGCCCATGGACAGCGCGGCGCTGACGAACATCCTTTCGCGCAGTTCCAGAACCTCGGCACGCGCCGTGCGGATAAAGACCGGCATGCGGGTGATGGCCAGCACGATCACGAGATTGGCGACACTCGGCCCAAGCGTATAGAGCACGATCAGCGCCAGTAGCAGGGACGGAAAACTCATGATGATGTCGGCGCCCCGCAGGATCACGTGGCTGTACCAGCGCTCCGAATAGCCGGCGACGAGGCCGAGCATTCCGCCGATGACCATGGAGCAGAAAACCGCAGCCGCGGCGATGCCTATCGTGGTCTGTGCGCCGACGATCAGTCGCGCTAGGATGGGCCGTCCGAGCGTATCGGCACCGAGAATGTAGACGAAGCCCTGATCGAGTGAGAACGGTGCCAGGTTGCGCTGGCGAAGGCCAAGCTTGCCCGCCATTTCACCGACCAGAAGCGGACCAAACATGACGCAGAGCGCAAGGATCGTCAGGAAAGCCGCGGCGCAGAGCGCCAGCTTGTCACGCGTCAAGTAGATGGCGAGCTGCCGAACATTGCCGGCTGATTTAACGGATGATGCGGTCACATCTGCCATTGTCACCCTCCTCAGTACCGGATGCGCGGATCGAGCGCGACATAGAGAAGGTCGATCGCGATATTGACGACAAAAATCGCAATCGCCGTGACCAAAATGGTCGACTGAACGACGGCGAAGTCGCGCTGGATGATGGAATCGATCATTAACTTGCCGATGCCAGGCCAACCGAAGATCGTTTCCACCACAACTGCGCCGTTGACGAGCCCGGTGGTAAGATCGCCGGCAACCGTGATGACAGGGAGCAAGGAGTTACGCAACGCGTGACCAAAGATGATTTTGCGGCGCTTAATGCCCTTGGCATGCGCAGTTTTGATATAGGGCGACGCGAGCGCCGAGATCATCGTGCCACGCACAACCTGCACCAGCAGGCCGAAGGGCCGCAGCATAAGGACGACGATCGGCATGATCCAGTGCAGCGCAGTGCCGGTACCTGATGTCGGAAGAAAACCGAGGCCGACCGAAAAGACGAGGATGCCCACAATCGCAATCCAGAAGTCCGGCGTGCTGGCACCCGTCAGGGAGACCAGACCTGCAATGCGGTCGAACACGCTTCCCGGCCGCGCCGCCGCCAGGGAGCCGATAACGACTGCCAGCCCGGTTGCAAGTGTCATGGCGATCAGCGCAAGCTGCAATGTTGCGGGAAAAGCCTCCAGAGCAACCTCTATCGCTGACCTGTTCTGCCGCAGCGACTGACCGAAATCAAACGAGAGCAGATTTTTCAAGTAATCCAGGAACTGTGTGTAGATCGGCTGGTCAAGGCCGTTAAGCCTGGCAAAGGCCTGCCGCGCTTCCACGCTTGAATCGAGCGGCAGGTAGAGCGCCGAGGGATCACCGGTCAGTCGGGTCAGGAAGAAGACGAGGGTCAGCAGGCCGATCACTGAAATCACGCTGTGACCGGCCCGCCGACCAATGTAGCCGAGCATCATAGTAAGCCTCTAGTTTTCCGCAAAAAATGCGAGCGCCACGAGAGGCTCGCACGGAGATTCTGATCGTCAGTTCTTGAGGCCGATATTGGCCAACGGGATCTCGCTGTTCGTCGAGATATCCGGCTTCCAATCAAGGCGCTTACCGACACGGGTGTAACCGATCATGTGGAACATCGGGATGTCCAGCGCCAACTCATCATGCACCTTGGCAAAAACAGCCTTGAACCTTGCCGAGCGGCTTTCTCCGGTCGCGGCCAAGGCATCAGCGATCTCTGTGTCGAGCGCCGCATCGTTAACAGTCGAGTAGCTGCCCGCGGACGTGTAGAAAATCGGGATAGTGAAGGCCGCATCGCCCTTGTTGTTGTCGTGCATCTGCTGCAAGAGGTTGGGGCCTCGGCTTTCCGGGAATGGCTTTTGCAGGTAGCGCAACCAGTCGTTCACATCGAGCATGGTCAGCTTTACGTTAAGGCCAGCCTCCTGCCACATGGCAGTCATCGCCTCCATTGCTTCCGCCCCATTAGGGTAGATGCCGTTGCGGCCGATCAGCTCGATCTCGGTCTCGACTGGCACGCCTGCCGCTTTGGCTTCCTCGACCAACGCCTTGGCCTGTCCCGCATCATAGGTCCATGGCGCGAGCGTCTCGTCGTAACCGTTGATCCCGGGGACGACCATCTGCGAAGCACGCTTGATGTCGTCACCGAACAACTGCGCAAGTCCGTCCCAGTCGATCGCAAGGTTCAGCGCCTTGCGGACGCGCAGATCGTCAAGCGGCGCAAAGCCGGTGTCGATTCGCAGGCCCGTTGTCTCGGAATTTAGGTAGGAGAAATCCGTCTCCGGATCGGTCGCATCCTGAATAGCGATCGATGGCGTCAGGTCTGCCTCGCCGGTCTGCACCATGGCTGCACGGATCGACGATTCCGGTCGCCAGACATAGCTCGCCTTGGTGAAGGGAGACTTTTTCCCCCAGTAGCCCTCAAAGGCTTCGAGAACTACTGTCTGGGGGGTAAAGCTTGCGAGCTTGAACGGACCGGTCCCGATTGGATCGTTGACCGCCTTGTCGGCCGGCGTCTTAGGGGAGACGACCATTACCACGCTGAGCAGCGTTGGCAGGATTGGCTGTGGCTTGTCAGACTTGATCTCCACGGTCAGGTCGTCGATCGCTGTAACCGTAAGTTTCGAATTACCGAATTTCGCGATATTGCTGCACGTGACTTTGCCGCCGGTCATGCGCTCAATCGAGTATTTGACCGCCTGGGCATTGAAGGCCTCGCCATCCTGAAATTGCACGCCTTCGCGCAACTTCAACCGCCATGTCGTCGGATCGGTCTGGGACCATTCCGTGGCGAGCGCCGGGGTCGGTTGTCCGCTTGCCGCGTCGATGATCGTCAATGGCTCTACGACATTGCGGCTTAAAATCTGTCCGACATTGGTAATGATCGTGCCGCACGGTTCTAAATTGGCGGGCTGCTCCGGCAGGACGATCTTGATTTCCGAAGAGGACTGCGCGGCGGCCTGTCCGGCCAGGCTAATTGCGGCGATCGCACCGGCGACCACGGTGGCAAACTTCATTGTCATGCACTCCTCCCAAGTGAAAAACGATGATGTGAGATGCGCCTGACGGCGGTACGCTGACTTTGTCCTCATTATAAAGGCCGCGATCCGGCGTAAGCGCGAGCCACGCTCCTCCGCAGCTTGCAAACGCAACTCTATGGCGAAAGTTATGTGACCACTGGAATTACATGTCAAGCAATCTTGTCATACATATTTGATTGCGGTGGTTACCCAGCTCCCGGTATCGCCTCACTCCAGTCACGAGATGACGGCGCATGGCCTCTCGCGCTTGATCCGGATCACGGCCAAAAATGGCATCAGCAATTGCGCGATGCTCTCCCAATATTGGCTTGTCGCGATCGGCTAGCGCAACACGGTCGCCGATCTCCGCCCTAAACTTCACCCGTGGGATCATGCGGCGCCCGACATGCTCAAGGAACGCCCGGAAGCGGACATTATTGGTCGCTGTAGCGATCGCCATATGGAAGGAAAAATCCGCCTCATCCGTTGGCTTTCCATCGTTCATCAGATCGGCGAACCTGTTGACTTGAGCATGTATTTCGGCCTCTTGCGCCGGGGAGCTTCTGATCGCTGCGAGGCCTGCAGCCTCTACTTCGATGCCTATCCGCAGCTCGAGTTCCTCAATGATGTCAGAGATCTTTTCAGTCTCGTCTGTGAATAGCTTGAGCACGTGGCCTTCGTTCTTGCGGCCCATCACGAAAACGCCCGAGCCCTGGCGTGATACGAGCAGGCCGTCAGCGCGCAGAACAGCCAGAGCCTCCCGCACAACGGTGCGGCTCACTCCGAACTTTCTGATCAGGGCGCTTTCAGTGGGCACCTTGTCGCCAGGGGCATAACTGCCCGACTCGATTTCAGAACGCAGCGCTTCTGCCACTTTGGCGAAGAGGGATGGCCGCCTGCTAGGCGTGGGGAGGTCATTCATAGTTTGTGTTTCCTCAAGCAATGAGGGGTGTCCCTGCAAGAGACGTCAACCACCACCATCTTGTATCATATGTTGACTTTATTTATCATATGCCTTCGATGCGGCTAGCGCCAGCAGCTGAGCGCCAGTCTGGTATCGCCCTGCCATTTTCTGCAGCCATTCCTACCGGCTTCAGTCAACAGATTACCCTTGTCCATTACTTGAAGCGCATGGCGCGGACGTTTCGTTCGGATCCGCCAAGTAGAAGTCCGGCCCGCTAGTGCGCGCGCGCTTAGCCCGAATCTGCTACTGACATCTCGGGCATCTACTTCAGGAGTTTGGCAAGCGGTGAGATATAAGTCGCGCTACCGAGCCACTCCGGCGGAAAAGCGCCGTTGGTTGTAACGATTGAAAGAAGCTAGCAAAGTGCCTGCGGATAGTCGATCTGCGACAAGGGTGAATCGGGCCAGCCATAGCCACCCAACCTGAGCACACGTTTGGAAAGGAACAATAGATTGAGCAGCCGAACTCAACCCTTGAACATAAGGTAACCGCGGAAGCTTCTCCCAACGACATTGCCTCAGCAATATCTGACATGGGTGGTTGCCCCCGGTAAGATGAAATACGGGCTCACGATTGGAACCGGGCCCAGCACCAAATGGGAGGCAACCATGGACCAATATATCGGGCTTGATGTTTCGCTGAAAGATACGGCGGTCTCGATCCGAGAAGATAGGAAGCGGATCTCGCGAGGCAAATGCCCTTCTGTTCCGAAAGCACTGTCGCAGATCATCCGCAAACATGCTCCGCACGCAAAGCTGGTTGTCTTTGAGACAGGCCGGCCCGCTATCGACTTGGTTCTATCACGCGCTTACAGCCGAAGGAATTCCCGCGATTTGCATCCAAGCACGTCATGCGCAAAAGGTTCTGAATGAGACCCTCAACAAGACTGACGCCAATGATGCGGATGGCATAGCGCAGTTGGCCGAAGCCGGGTTTTACAAAGTCGTGCGGGTAAAAACCTTCGACAACATGCTGACGCGCGCACTGGTGGCAGCGCGTAGCCAG
This sequence comes from Agrobacterium sp. Ap1, assembly GCF_017313375.1. Lineage (NCBI taxonomy): Bacteria > Pseudomonadati > Pseudomonadota > Alphaproteobacteria > Hyphomicrobiales > Rhizobiaceae > Agrobacterium > Agrobacterium sp. Ap1. The sequence continues at coordinate 8,029 of NZ_JAFLMY010000042.1, read as the reverse complement.
CTCGTAAGCATTTCCAAGCAGCTCAGCAACCAAATACGTGGTCTTCAGAAAACGTTTGGTCTCATCGTGCCCAAAGGGGAAGGCCGGGTTTTGATGCCAATGTGAGAGAGTTGCTGAATGAAAATCGCGGCCTGGCAGCTGTGATATTGCCCCTGCTCGATACATGGCGCGACATACGTAAGCGCGCGTCCAATCTTGATCATCAGTTGCTCGCAGCTTCCCGACAGAGCCGGGCTGCGAAGCTCCAGATGACGATTCCAGGCGTTGGTGCCGTCACGGCTGTCTCGTACATTGCCGCGATCGAAGATCCCGAACACTTCCCCACTTCGCGCTCAGTTGGCGCTTGGCTAGAGCTGACGACGCGGCGCTATCAGTCAGGTGAAATCGACTGTGATGGCCATATCTCACGACGCGGTGACGGTCGGCTGCGGGGTTTACTTTACGAGGCGGCAACCGTCCTCTTAACAAGAACCACTGCTAGGGCCGAATGCAGTCTCAAAACCTGGGGGCTAAAGCGGTGTGAGCGGCTGGGCTTCAAGCGTGCCGCCGTTGCCGTGGCGCGAAAACTCGCTGTCATCATGCATAGGATGCTCAAAACCCGAGAAGCGTTCAATCCATTGGCCGGTGCTACCGCATAGGCGAAAAGCCGGCCTACCTGCCTCAGTGCCTCAACCCAATTGAGATACTGGGTCCCTACTGTGGACGTGGGTTGGGTCATTCCGCCGAATCGGTGGAAGCTCTTGAAGACTGCGTCTTGAACACAGAAAGACCCGCTCTGCGAGAACCCATCATGCGGCGACCGCATGTCGACCGCGGAGACAACCGTGCCCACGGCGCCGGACGAATTTGTGGGAATAGTGATGCGACCCCTTAAACGTGAAAAAATACTGTGATGCATAGCTTGCAGCACGGCAACAAAATATATCGTCTAAAATCTGCTTGACCTTATACAGGCGATTAGACAACCGATACAAACCAGAAACCCTCAGTTTCGATCCACAGCGAAATCAAGAACTTACCGACACGCCATCCAAGTAATTAGGCCTCGCGGCCACAAAAAAGGCCGGGGCGAAATCGCACCGACCTTCCTCACCGTCGCCTCTTTATCAGTGCCAGTACATCCGTGGTAAAAGCCAGATGGCGACGAACCATTGCGAGCGGAGAATTCATTCAGCGCTCATCAGCAATGCCGATGAAATCTTCTACGCGACCAATGTGTTCACAAGAAGTCCGCCATCAGAGAGACTAAATTCACCTGACACGAACCGCACCGCGTTCATCTAAAGCCTCAACCGACCAGAGGCATACGGAAGGTGAAGCGGGTTTCGATCTCGTCCGAATTCACGACGATCGTACCGCCGTGAGCTGCGGCGATCTCCGAGGCGATGAACAGGCCAAGGCCCAGCCCCTGCATGCTCGGCCGCAGATCACCGCGCCGGAACGGCTGGAACAGTTTGGCGATCGTTTCTTGCGAAATCGGCTGCCCGCCGTTGGCGACGGACACTTCCAGCATCCGACCATTCACGCCAGCCACAATCCTGACTGGCTCGGTCTCCACGCCATGGGTGATGGCATTCGACACCAAGTTGGAGAAAAGTTGGGCAAGCCTTAGTTTGTCGATGACAAATGCTGTGGGTAGATCGATCGAAACAGCGAGCTCCCGATCAGGATAAGACAGCTGCAACTCTTCCACGACATGGCGGAGGGTGAGGCCAAGATCGTCCTCTGCCAGATCGAGGGTAATGCCTCCACCCATTCGGGCTCTTGCTAGGTCCATAACGTTGTCGACAAGCCCGATCATCCGCGAGATGCTGGTTTTCATGAGTTTGAGGACGAGAGGGCTGCGGGCGGACCAGCCTTCCTTCAACAGACGAGAGGTGCCGGCATCGACCGCGGCGATCGGATTGCGCAGATCATGGCCTAGAACGGCGATGAACTGCTCGCGCAGCTCGGACAGACCCTTCTCGCGGTCGAGCATCTCTTCCGTCACCTTGAGGCGCTCGTCTGAATAGAGGTGATGGCCGATCAGTTCGGCAAACAGTTTGAAAGTGCCGACGACCTGCGGGTTGTTGACCTTCGCCGGATTGGGGTCGATGGCGCAGAGTGTGCCAAAAAACTGGCCGTTGGCCAGGATGATTGGCACGGAGATGTAGCTGCGCAGACCGTAGATCCGCGGCGTATGGTGGTCGCGATAGAGCGGCTCTTCGGCGGCATCATCGAAAACGATCGGCTGGCGATGCCCGCGGATTTCGTCGCAGAGCGTGCTTTGGACCGGCAGCTCGTCGCCGGGCTTCAGACCAAAGCCGACATGGTCGAGCGACTGGCAGGTTATCCAGCGATCGTCAGTAACCCTGGCAACGGCAGCAAAACCCATTCCCGTCATTCGAAGGACGACGTCGAGGATCGTCGGGACCGCGGCGATACCGGCGACGCGTGATATATCCTTGGAAAAGTCTTCCGCGCTTGCGGCGTCGTCCACGACAGGCGGCTTCTCCGCGTTGGCAACGATTTGGACTGCCTGGGTCTTCTCGATTGCAATGGCAGCCGCGCCCGCGAGCGTTTCCAGCACATCGACTTCCCACTCGGCCGGGGAATATGGTCTCGCCCAATAGGCCCCGATGGCGCCAATCGGGTTTTCGACACGGACCGGTGCCATCGCGAGGGATTTGACAAAGGTGCCGGCATAGAGCTCGTAGGGAATTCGATCGTCCTTCGACACGTCGGGAACGACGATGGTTTGCCGATGTATCATCGCCCAGCCGCTGATGCAGGCCGAGGCGGGAAACGTGCGTCCCTTCCACAAAGGTCCAATCGCATCTTCTTCGATGTAGCGGCAGAGTTCGCCGTCGCGGCGGATGATGCCAATGCCATCGCATCCGATCAGCGATCGGGCGGTGGCGCGCAGTGTTTCGACCACTTCTTCGAAGGTCTCGGCGCGTCCCATCGCTGCAATCGCCTTGTTCAGCGTCGACAAGGGTGTCGCGATTTTTGAGGTTTCGATTTCGACGGGAGTGATTTCAATGGAGATAGACACGGATTCACTCCTGCTTGGGGCAAGAGCGGATCATCTCCCAGCCGTCCGCGCCCCATCAGTCCGCGAACGATAGAATAACTCTAAAGCGCCAGAGGCCAATTGTCCATCTTCGCATATCCCGACCTTACTGGCGCGATCAGTCACCTCCAGCTTGAATTCACCTTGCAACCGAAAGAGCCAAGCTTATCATTCGCTACAGACAAACAGTTTCAGTGACACAATGAACCCGCATCAGCAGCTATCCGAACGCTCCGAACTCTCTGGCCGTTATACCGACAATGGGGTCACCGTCCTTGTAGAAATCTTCCGCCCTTCAGGCGGATATGATTGGCAGATGCCGCCACACAGGGGGCGATGGAAGTGAAGCGGCGACCTGCCTCTGTTGTAGCAGGCGGCGCCCGCGTCGCATGATGATGGGGACGGCTGCGGGATTTGCGACGAATGCCTAGCATTCTGGGAAAGCACCCATCAACGAACCTAGGCAGGAGTACCGTTTCAGCAGCGACAGAGTCCAGGTTTGCTAGTTGCTAAATTATCCGGACCTGATGCGCGCTTTGAAGGGATATGAGCCTCAGCCATCCTTTCCGAAATGCATGAGCTATCGGCTAGAATGCCCCGCGCCGCAACGAGTGATGCTTTGAAGAACCGATCGCGTCAGGTCCTTCCACATGCTGCAATAGATCATGATCTGTTGAGCCGTCGAGAAAATAGCCGGCGTTGGAACGACAGGTCGAGGCCAATCTCACTGCTCGGCTCTGGCACCACTGGCCCAGTTGAGATCACGCGCGCACTGATGGTGATCCAGGCTCTTTTCGGACCCTCATGAAATGGTATTAATCGATCATATTTGCCATTCATCAATTGAACCAAAGAGCAGACTTTTTGACCGCAGCCCTCGTGAACAATCAAAGCATGGAGTACTTTCGCGCTAGACAACAGGATGTCGTGATCGCTCCCGTGTTCGGCAAATCTGAGATTTCGATGGCGAGGCTGTCTTGCATGACACCCGGGCATGGCGTCATCGATGCGCCTGCCCATGAAGACGCGTTCTTCCTTGCCTTCAATCTTCTTGATTACGATGGTGATCTTTGGGTCGATGGAAAGAAAGTGGACACCAAGCGCTCGAAGAGCGGCAATTTCACCATCTATGACCACCGGCGCGCGTGGCTAGCCGACATGAAATCCTGTTTCGACGGTCTTGGCTTTCACATACCTCGCGCCGCGTTGACCGCTTACGAAGAGGATTTGGGCGGAAAGCATATCGACACACTGCACGCAGCCCCCGGCAGAGACATCGAGGATGACATTGTTCGAGGGCTGGTTCGTGTCTGCCTCCCGGTCCTCAGCGATCCGCGGGGTGCAACGCGGCTGTTTCAGGACCACATTGCAGCTATTCTCACGTTCCACCTATGCGCGACCTATGGCAATACGAGCATTCAAAAACCCGCTCAAGGTGCTCTCGCTCCCTGGCAAATGAAGCGGGCATTCGAGATGCTGGAGGCTGATCTTGCTGCCGATTTGCCGTTGGCCGCGGTTGCCGCAGCATGCGGTCTATCCCAAGGATACTTTACAAGGGCGTTCAGGCGATCGACTGGGCATCCACCTTATCGCTGGGTGATCCTGAAACGGGTAGAGAGAGCGAAAGAGCTTCTCCGATCGACGGAGATCACAATCGCCGAGGTTGCGTTTCTCTGCGGCTTTTGTGACCAGGCCCATTTGACCCGAATGTTCGCAGCTAAACTCGGCATGACTCCTGCCCAATGGCGTAGGGTTTCGCGTTAGCCAAGTAGGCCCTTCTCTTCGACGCCGGTAACATACAAGATTCATCCGTCCGATCCAATAAATGAAGCGCGGCGATCACCATAACGGTGCGGCACCCCAGCTTTGCAAACACCAAGGCTCAGATCGCAGGACGCGAAAATGACTGAAACTCCACCGCACTTGACACGCCGCAACGCACTTATAAGCGGAGCAGCGGCCGCAGCTTACGCGACCCTCCCGACAGGGTTCGTGTCAGCAGCATTTGCTGCATCCACCAAGCACCCCACAGAAGGAAACAAGACCATGGCTTATGTAACCACCAAGGACGGCGTCGAAATCTTCTACAAGGACTGGGGCCCGAAGGACGCCCAGCCGATCGTTTTCCATCATGGCTGGCCGCTGTCGTCGGACGACTGGGACGCGCAGATGCTATTCTTCCTCTCCAAGGGCTATCGCGTCGTCGCCCATGACCGTCGTGGCCATGGCCGTTCTGCCCAGGTCTCTGAAGGTCACGACATGGACCATTATGCAGCCGACGCATTTGCCGTCGCCGAGCATCTGGACCTGAAGAATGCGGTCCATATCGGCCATTCTACCGGCGGCGGCGAAGTTGCCCGTTATGTCGCCAAGCACGGCCAGAAGGCCGGCCGTGTCGCCAAGGCGGTTCTCGTCTCTGCCGTCCCGCCGCTGATGCTGAAGACCGACAGCAATCCGGAAGGCCTGCCGATGGAAGTTTTTGACGGTTTCCGTTCTGCACTCGCCGCCAACCGCGCGCAGTTCTTCCGCGATGTTCCGGCCGGCCCGTTCTATGGCTTCAACCGTGACGGCGCCAAGGTTCAGGAAGGTGTGATCCAGAATTGGTGGCGTCAAGGCATGATGGGCGGCGCAAAGGCACACTACGACGGCATCAAGGCCTTCTCCGAGACCGACCAGACGGAAGACCTGAAGGCGATCACCGTACCGACGCTGGTGCTCCACGGCGAAGACGACCAGATCGTTCCGATCGCTGATGCGGCACTGAAGTCGATCAAGCTTTTGAAGAACGGCACGCTGAAGACCTATCCTGGCTTCTCGCACGGCATGCTTACGGTCAATGCCGACGTACTGAACGCCGATCTTCTGGCATTTGTCCGAACCTAAGCTCGGAAATGGGCGACCGGCGCAATACTTTGCGACGGTCGTCTGAGATTAAGGTCTTGAGCGGATGTGAACCTACATCCCTGCTATTCCGACTCCATCCGACGGATTGCCCCGGTGACGCTCAAGCGAGCCGATAGACGTGCGCTGTAACGGGGAAGTTGCCGCGCTATTTGTTTGGTGGTAATAATTACTACCAAACAAAGTGGAGGTGTCTATGCCCAATGTTGAAAAGGTAAGCGTCTCGATGACCCCGCAACACGCGGAGCTGTTGCGCGATGCCGTTAATAGCGGCGCGTATGCCAGCGGGAGCGAAGTTGTACGCGAAGCCATGCGTGACTGGTCGGCCAAGTGGATGCAGAAGCGCGACGATATCGCTAAGCTACGTGCGATGTGGGAAGAAGGCAAAGCGAGCGGACCTGCCGTCGAAGTGGATTTTGATGCAGTCCTTGAGGAAGCTCGCCAGGAAGTAAAGTCTCCCGCTCCCCATGCCCGCTAAGCTTCTCTGGACGCCGAAGGCGCGTGCCGACATTAAGAAAATTTACGTTGAGATAAGTCGCGATCAGCCTCTCAGCGCGGAGCAATACTTTGCCAATTTTCGTCGCAGGGCGGAAATGCTCATCGCGCATCCGCGTTTGGGCGAGCGTCACCCGGAGGTATTCCGTACCGCCCGGATGTTGGTCGAAGCCCCCTATGTCATACTTTACGAGACAATGCCCGACTCCGACGAAGGTCCTTTTCATGCAGTTGAGATCGTACGAGTAGTGGACGGTCGGCGAGACCTTTCCGCTCTGTTTTGAGAGCCAAAGGGCTGGGATTACGCTGTAAGCAAGGTCACGCGCTCTTGATGTGATGTGAACCCACGACGCTGTCATCGCAATCTGGCGGGGTAGGCTGGGCGAAAGTGCCGCTTTCACGGTTTTGGATTTGACGATCGAGCCTCCTTGAGAAGCCAATTGGCAAACATCTGGATAGGACCGTCACTCAACCCGATCGCCGCCGGCAGGACGAGGCAGAAGGTCTTGGAGATTGACATCCCATCGGGCCAAGGCGCGACCAGGCGACCTTCTGCCAACTCGATTTCGATATAGAGGCGGGGCACCAATGCAACGCCGAGACCGGCCAGCGCGGCTTCGATTTGCATGGAGTGAAGATCGTAACGGGCACCAACCGCAGGATTCGTCAGCCCGATCCCGGTCTCCTGCGCATAGCGCTGCCAGGCATCCGGGTTCTGACGTCGATGAAGGCGCGGCAGTTCGTCCAGAGATACCGCTCCTTCTCCTCCACGGAGAAGCGCCGGATGGCAAACCGGAACCAGTACCTCATGCAGCAGGCGGTGCGTCCGCATTCCCGTCCAGGCAGGATGCTCGAAATGAATGGCGGCGTCGAAACCGCTGCTGGTGAGAACGAATGGCTCCATCCGCTCCGCAAGATGCAGGGTAATATGCGGATGCCGCTCCTGGAACGGCTTCAGACGCGGGATGAGCCAACGCGTGGCGAACGTCGGCAGGATTGCGATGTCGAGGCTCGCGCCGTCGCCGGGCTGCCCCATCAGGTATTGGCTGTCGCGCTCCAGCCGGTCGAGTGCCTCGCGGACCTGAACGGCATAACGCTCTCCATTCGGCAGAAGCCGCACGCGATTACCGACCCGCTCGAACAGCGTGACGCCGAGGAAGGCTTCCAACCGGCCGATCTGGCGGCTGATTGCCCCTTCGGTCAGGGCCATTTCGTCGGCCGCGCGCGCGAAGCTGCCATGACGGGCCGACGCCTCGAACGCCATGAGTGCGGAATTGCTGGGAATCTTGCGGCGCATGACGGTTCCTGACAGGACGGTTCGGCAATCAATCAATCGTCACCCTGATATTAGATCACTGAAGCATGACCCATTGTCGATATGTAGGCACGGATCGGCAGTCTATCATGAGAAAATATCAACGATAGACAAGGCCCGAAGCGCGGTGCTTTCGGTCAAAGGTGGTGCAGTGATCTATATGGTGGAATGCAGCTTTGCCGATCCGGCCAGCGAAGCGGAATGGAACGACTTTTACAGCCTGGACAAGCTGCCAGCTCTCATTTCGGTGAGCGGCTTCCACACCT
>NZ_JAFLMY010000041.1:0-19774 GCF_017313375.1 Agrobacterium sp. Ap1 | reverse complement strand
CGGTCCGAATTTCCGCCCCCATCGGCGGATCGTTTCATACGAAACGACGACGCCGCGCTCCAGCAGCAATTCCTCGATCAGGCGCAGGCTCAGCGGGAACCGAAAGTACAACCAGACTGCATGGGCGATGTTCTGCTGCGGGAAACGGTGGCGCTTGTAGCTGATGGCTGAATTCTTCATCCCACCATCTCTACGCCCCACTCACTGACAGCAGGTTTATGTGACAACACCAAGCAAGTTGCCCTGCCGCATCATCTGTCATCATTTGAATATCTTCCAAGCGGTTTCATTGGCGCGAGGTAGCGCTTATGAGATGGGATGCATACTGCGACGCGACAGGGCGATCGTCAGCCATATTGCCGAGACCAGAAAATAGAATGCACCCACGCCAGCGTAGCCTGCGACCGTGGGAATAGAAGGCTCATTCGGCATTTGCGCTTGAAAGATGAAGAGTGCACCGGCCACAGAGGATTGGCCACCGCTCAAAATCATCGCCCACTGACCTCCACTCGTTCTCCAACGCCGCACGGCAGTTCCAAGCTGCAACAGTCCTGAAAAAATCGCCCATAGACCGAAAGCGCCGAGAACCCAGTTCATGTTCATTGTCAACGCCAGGATCACGGCTATCGTCATAACCGAGCTCGCTGCGACGTTGATCGCTTGGCTCCGGTTGGCGGCAAATCCACCACTCCTGGCCGCGTCAACGACGTTGGCCGCGGCATCCCACGCCGGATAGATGATCAGCAACGCGGCGGCCACTGCAAACGACTGCCGCCCGACAGTGAGCGCAGCCGCAACCCACATCACTGAGAAGGCCGCTCTGACGAAATAATACTGCTTGAGCCACTGGTCGTTGTCGCGTGTGGCGCGGAAGGTCTGAGTTGTCGACATTGTTTTCTTCCACTTTCTGAATTGGTATATGGGAGGTCCGCGCGAGCCTTGTCAGACGAAGCCAACATGCTTGCCAAATGGGGTGTTCTCGTCCCAATCATTTCGGCCGATACGATCGCTTTCACCGGAGAGTTTTACGGCGTTCTGTGAGCTGTCGTGAGAGGGAACCTTTGCCCTGTCACGCTGGTCGCTCTCCAAGCGCATGCGTTTCTCGAATGCCTCGCTGATCGCCTCCTGCCGCTTTGCGACCCATCGACCGTCGGGATCGGAGAGGATCGAATTGGTTTGGCCGATGTCGACCTGGCGAGACGAAGCTGTCGCAGAAATCGGCATGACTTCCTGAACCTTGCGTCTGCTCATGAACTGTCCTCCTGCTGCTTTTCTCAGGGCCCTAGATCCCGGCGTACCATTCGTAGCCGCGGTCTTCCCAATAACCGCCGTTCCCGCCCCACAAGCCGGCGAAGCTGTCGACCAGTTCTATGCGCATGATGTACTTGGCCTGTTTGTAGCCCAGCTGCCGCTCGACCCTCAGGCGCAAGGGGGCACCGTGGCCGACGCTGAGGTCTTGGCCATTCATCTCGTAGGCGAGGATGGTTTGCGGATGAACCGCGTCGATGAGATCGATGCTCTCGTAGTATCGGCCGCTTCCATCCAGCGTCTTTTCAAGTTCATCGGCACAATGAAGCACGACATACCGCGCCGTTGGCTTGAGCCCGGCTAAACGGAGCAGGCTGGCAAGCGGCACACCTGTCCATTTGCCGATGGCGCTCCAGCCCTCGACGCAGTCGTGGCGTGTGATCTGGGTGCGGGAGGGAAGTGTCTTCAGATCGGCGAGCGAAAATGCCTGCGGCCGATCGACAAGACCGTCGATCTTCAATCGCCAATTCGCAAACTTCCCTTCCAGCAATTCCGCATATTCATCGCTGTCCGGGGCGCTCGTTCCGTTGACGCGGAAGGACGGAGAAATGTCCTTTTCGTCAAACTCGCGCGCCAGTGCATCGCTTCCCTGAAGCAGTCTCTGCGCTTTCATGGTCAGTTGCTCGGCTGAGCGAAGGACATTGGCAACGTCTGCGTTCTGGTCCAACAGGTCGCAGCCCGAAAGGGTAAGGGCGCTGGCTCCAAGCGTGCCGCCGATGAGAAGGCGGCGTCGGGTGAAAAGCTTGCTCATGATTGCGGGCCTTTCTCCTGGATCGCATAGCGTCCGGTGATCATCGAGCGGATGTTGTTCCAGGTCCCGGACAGGACCACCATTGCCACGTGCACGATGACGAAGATGACAAGCGCCGACGCTGTGATGAAATGGATCGTGCGCGCGGACTGGCGTCCGCCGAAAATATCGACAAGGGACGGCAGAGCGGCATCGACGCCCGGTGACATGGTCAGGCCCGTCAAGACCATCATAGGCAGGAGAACGACAATGACCGCCAGATAGGTGAGCTTTTGAAGTGCATTGTAATGCCTTGCCTTCTCCCCTTCGGGGAAGCGGAGACGAGCGTGGTCGAGGACCTCGCGGCCGAGATGGCGAGGCGATAGTTCGTGCACCTTTGGTGCCAGGTCTCGCCTGAAATGTCCGCTCAGCACGCTGAAGCCGAGATAGACAACGCCGTTGATCACAAACAGCCAGGCGAAGAAGAAATGCCAGCGACGTCCGGCCGCAAGATCCTGGAATGAAGGGATGGTTGCCCAAGAGGGAAAAGCGCGTGAGACTTGTTCGCCTTCAACATTCGACACACCGAGGACGCCTGTGGTGGGTAGTTTCAGGCCTGCAATGCGAACAAAACCGCGCGGTTGGTCGCCTTCGTCATCGGCGCCAATCGTCAAGACGGCAGGATCACCGTCGGCGCCATAATGTCCCCAGTATAGTTCGGGGTGGGCGTTGAAGATCTGCAGCCCGCTCAGAAGAAGGAAGGTAAGGCAGAGCATGTTCAGCCAGTGCGTGAGCCGGGTCACGACGGAGTGGCGGCGGATAACGATCGTCCGAGGATATTGAACATTGTCATTGGAAGCGTCTGCGCTCATCTCAGCGTCTTTCAACTGTGCATTTAACGGCTGCATTCCAAGCAGCGCCGATCTGTAGTAGCTGGCCGAAGCAGTAAGGCGGCTGCTCCGGCCAGTGACGGCGTGGTCTTCACATGGGGGGAATCACGCCATTCTTGCCGACGACGACCTGATGGGCGATGGGGCCGGTTGCAGCCTTTTCGGCAGTGACGAAGACAACGGCACCCGGTACGAGATCATCCTTGGTGGCCGCAGCAATGGTCACGACCGGTGTCCCATCCGGAATGGCGATCTTCTTTTCCTTGCCATGATAGGTCACGGTGACAGTCCGGCCATCGACGCCTTTAACGGCATCCGCGACCGTCGCATTGGTCATGCTGCTGTCGGGCTTCAGATCCCAACCGTAGCTCCCCTCGCCCGTGCCTTTCATTGCCGGCGGGAAAATGAGGACCTCAAGCGCACCATCGCCGCCGTCGGCCTTTGGCAATGATGCGATACCCACAAAATCGCCCGGCTTGATGTCGGTGACCTTTGCGTTGGCAACGCTGGCGACTTTCCAGTCGTCGGCAAGGGCGACGTCGACGGTCTCACCTTCGCGGGTCTTCACTTTGAGCGTTGACGCCTGGTAGTCGACGATGCTGCCGCGGACATGGATCGGCGCGGCTTTCTTATCCTCGGCAGATGCGGGCGCCGAAAGGACAGTTATAGAAAGGATGCTGGTCAGCCCGAGAGCCAAGGCCGGGAAAGCATTTCTCATTTTTATCTTCCTACTAGTTGGTAGTTTCGATGGACGCGTATGACCCGAGTAGCCTTGCCACGCAGGATTAGTGAGAGACTGTCGGCGTGAGACGATTGAGGGCAGGTTCGAGTATCATTGAGAACACTTCCGGCTTCCCATTGGCTCTCGCCGAAAGCATTGCCCCGTATACGGTTGCCAGAAATGTTTCGGCTTCAACATGCGGCGCACTGGTAAGACTCAGTTCGCCCTGCTTGGAACCGCGTTCCATGACCGAAGCCAGCCACGAGGAGATGAAGCGAAAAAAGTTCGTCACCTCCGTTGCGACTTCCGTGGGGAGGGAAGGCAGCTCACTGGCAAGCATAGCACAGACACAGTAGGGTCTGCTGGCATCCTCAATGCATGCAGCCCAGTGGTTTGCATAAGCCTTGAGGATGTCCAGAGCATTCGGAACCTTCTGCTCAAGGACTGCCACGCTTGCGTGGCCATCCTCTCGATAACGCTTGACCAGCTCACGCACCAGATCGACCTTGCTAGGAAAATGATGATGAATGCTTGCCTTGCGGATACCAACAATCTCCGAGATATCAGCGTAGCTGAAGCCATTGTAGCCGCCGCTTATCAGAAGGTTTCGGGTGGACGCCAGAATGTCGTCGGAGGTGGTCGAAAGATTGCTCATGTAGCCTGTCTACCTTCTAGTAGGCAGATCGTCAACAACAAATTTTGGGTTTGCGTCAGCCGTCCGTGGAGACGGTCACGAGGCGGTGGCATTCTGCGTGAAGTCATGCTCGGCCGACAGATTTTGACCGATGCCGTTCGGATCGCGCGACGTCGGCCTTTGCCTCAAGGACTCACTGGAAGCGGGTTATCGACGATGCTGCGATTGAAGGCTTCGAAAAAGCCATGTTCCTTCGCGCCCGGATTGTCACGCAAGGGCCTGATGGCATCGACGATCACTTCGGGGGTGTCTGTGGCGAGTGCAACCAGCGTCTGCTCGACAAAATCGGGCAACGGCATGGCGCGCGGGTCACCGCTTTTATAGATCAGATCGGTGTCCACCCATGGCGGGGCGATTTCCTGCACGCGCACTGTGGTGTCGCGCAGTTGAAAGCGCTGCGACAGAGCAAAGGAATGAAGCGCCGCCTTGGTCGCCGAATAGATCGCGTTACCGGCGATCGGAACGAAGGCAAGCACGCTGGTGGTGTACAACACAGTTGCGTCGGGTTTCGTCTTCAGATGTTCGATCAGGGCAGAGGTCACACGGATGGGTCCAAGCAGGTTGGTGGCGATCAGGTCCTGCATGACGGCGTCGTCAACCGGTCCGGAGACATCGTCAAAGGGCATGAAGCCGGCATTGTTGAACACCACGTTGAGATCGGGATGGTTTTCGATCAGTTGCCGCGCGGCGGACTGGATGCTGTCGAGGCTCGACACATCGAGCGTGATCGCCGCCATGCCGGGGTTGGCTGAGGTCACTTCGTCGAGCAACGGGGTGCGCCGCCCGGAGACGATCACCTTGTTGCCGAGGCGATGGAGAGCTTCCGCAAGGCCCCGCCCGATACCGCTCGTGCCGCCGGTGATGAAGATGGTGTTGCCAGTCAGTTTCATGGGATCAGTCTCTCATTCTGGAGAGGGTTCGAACGTGTTCAGGCTGCTGTGGTGAAGCGTGGAGCCGGCCGGGTGGCGGAAAGCTGCGGGCCGAGGGCGAGACGTGCCGCCTCATAGGCGGACCATAGCTCGATATCCTGGAGCGCGGGGATGGTGTCGGTCTCGCCCTGATCGAGCCCTGTAAGCGCTGCATCGACCATGTCTTCGGCCTGCATAACGATTTCGGTGGGAAGATGCTCGACCGGCAGGCCACCGAGAGCCCAGAAATCGGTCCGTGTCGCGCCGGGCAGCACGGCCTGGGCGCGGATGCCGCGGTCCGCAAGTTCGTGGTTGAGAGAAGTGGTAAACGCCTGAACGAAAGCCTTTGTCCCTCCATAGACGCCGTTGAGCAATTCGGGCGCGACCGCAACAATCGAGGCGATATTGATCACCGTGCCGCCGCCGCGCGCTACGAAACCGGGCACTGCCGCATAGGTCAAGCGCATCAAGGCGGTCACGTTGAGGCGCACCATAGCTTCCATGCGGTCGACATCACTTTCCATCAGCGTCGTGTGGGTGCCGATACCAGCATTGTTGACCAGCGCCGTGATGCTGGCATCAGAGCGCAGCACATTCTCGACGCGGGCAAGATCGGCCGCGTCGGCCAGATCGGCTGCAAGCACTCCGACCGCACGGTTCGTCTTGTCCGAGATCGCCGAGGCAAGCGTCTGAAGCTTGTCCCTGTTGCGGGCAACGAGGATCAGGTCGTAGCCGCGCGCGGCAAGACGGTCAGCATAGATCGCGCCGATGCCGGTGGAGGCGCCGGTGATGAGTGCAGTTCCCCTGGTGGTCATGGGTCTGTTCCTTGTTTGTGGAGAAAGCGCCATCGCTTTCGACAAGGACGTTATGGAGCAACTGACATTTGTCCGAAATGACATATAAACTACGTTTTTCAGACATAAAACTTGGAGGGTTGAATGCCTCACGTTTCCATGGTGCTGACGCCGGGCTTCCAGTTTCTCGCACTCGGCGTGCCGCGGCCCAGAGGCCCTGGACGAGGCAGCAGCCGAAATTGGTTGTCAGGCCGCTGTTGTAACCGACGTGCCCTCGTCCAGCGATGTGGTGGTTCTCACAGTGCCGTTCGCGGCTGCGTTCGCAGCTTGCACAGCAGTTCCTTCATGGCAAGATCGTCATCGATACGAACAACTACTACCCGGATCGGGATGGCACTATCAATGCGCTCGACCGACGCCAGACGACAATGTCGCAAATGATCGCAAGCCATTTCCAAGGGGCGACGATCATCAAGGCGTCAACGCCATTCTGGAGAAAGACCTTCTCGGTCCTGGTGGACTTCCAATCAGAGCCAAGTGTGCCTTGCCGATTGCGGGTGACGATGCCGCCGCCAAGGTCATTGTGGCCATCCTATCCGACTCAACATGAAGCATGTCACCACGATCGAGCGATAACGTGCCTGCCATTGAGCGCCGAGAACTCGATGACTCATCGGCAAATTTCTACGTATTTCCCAGGACGAAGTCGAAGACTGGTTCAGGCTGTGCCTTGGTCGTCGTCCGCGATGCCGGCATAGCCTCAGCTGTCGCTTCGGCGAGATCAGCAAGTTGCCGAGGCGATATGCCTATGGCGCTCGAGAAATGGCCATGCGGCGCCGGGGTGAGGTTTCGCAACAGCGCGCTGGCGCGTCCAGCATGACGCATCGCTGGCGTCCGTTTGCCCTCCCGGATCTTTATCCCGGCTGCGGATAGCAAGATTAATCCCTTCAGGAAGGCCCGCAACTGGCTTCCTCTCTCTGCAGCCTGCCAAAGTCCCTCCCACGCCTCGTGAGCTTCCCAATAGTACCCATGATTGAAGAGGTCCTGGCCCCAGGCGAATTCCTCAGAATCGAGAGACGCACGAACTAAAACCGGCGGGACACCGTAGCTGTGTCCTCCAGGATCACGGACTGGATGTGGACCCTCACCGGGCAAGTAGGCGTAGCGGGGGAATGATCTATTTGGAAGTAACCGAAGACGTCCCATAGCCCTAAGTCCTTTGCAAAACCTTGAGACAGCATGCTCTTAGCTTGCTGGATGGACAACCGCCCCCGCGTAACCTGGCCTGAGAGCAAAGGCATGAGCCGCCTTGAACAGATACGAACCGCCGACCCCTCATATTCGTGCGGTTTAAGCGACTGAAATCGTTCCATATTGGCTGAAACGGTTCGATCATCGGCTTCGACGCCAATCTGATCTTACTTGGCAGGCAATGCAGTGGTGGAAACGCCAGCAGACGGGCACTTAAGGCAACGCGCGGGACGATTGGAACCCGTCACCAGATGGCACAACGCGGTGCCGCTTGTTGTTATCCGGGGCCCGTGGACTCCAGGTGGCCATGGTTCGGTCCGCCAATTCTAAATTTTTGGCTTTGTTTCTGAGCAACGTCAACCATCCGCGTCAGTGAATAGACGAAGAAGTGACGGAGTTTACGCGCGTGGCAACCATACCGACATATGTCCCTACCAGGATGGTCGCGATGTCTTCAATTGATCTATGCCCATCGCCGTAGAGCTGGATGGCAGCCCTGCATAGGATTGATGACGCATTGAGCTCTGGTTTTTCTTGGTAAAACCGATACCAGGCCTGCACCGCCGCAAATGCGGTCCGGAAAGAGTGTTTCGTTTGCTGCTCGCCCATCGTATCCTCCACACATACACATAGGGCTTTGCTGAATGCCGGCAACTTAGTCCGTAGATCTCATGGCGCACAAATAATAACCGCGCGTGATAAACCTCCCGAGAAGGTTGACGCATATTAGAGATCCGTAATATCTTGGCGTGAAGGGAGTACCCTCGGCTTTAGCCGCTTCCTCTCGAACAGGAAGGCCCCGGTTGCGACCGGGGCCTTCTCAAATCGCTGTGCATCGCTCAACTCCGCCGATCGATGTCAAGTGCGACTGCTTGGTTGCGATGAGCCGGATCTAATTCGAAGAAAGGGCTGTCGTATGGAGCGCGGATTTAAGGTAGCGGGCTGCCAGCAGGTTGCCCCTCTCCTGCGCTAAAGATAGGGCTGCGTCGCAAAAAGCCTGAAACGGCTCCGAACTACCAAAAACAATCGCGGCTTTTTTTTCGACGACTATGCCGCAAAAAAACGACGCCAAACCCTGATCGTTTCTCAAACAGCATCCGGTAAGTATCACATTTCGTGGGATCCCGTCTGGGTATGTCATGTACTCGAGACAGCATCGCTCTCCCGTTTTGATGGCTTGATAGAAGCCTTCGGCGACCCGCGGCTGATCGTGCTCTCCCATACCGCAAATCAGATCCTCGACTGCCACCCCTGCCGCCAAGTCCTCCACCGTCGTCCCGTGTAGTGCCGCAAACAAGCTATCCCCATGAAACAGGTTGCCCGCAACGAACCAGGTAAAAAAACCGATCTCCGGAATCACGAGCTTAACGGGGTCTTTAGCAGGTAAATCCCGCGGAGCATCCTGCAGGAGCTTTCGACTTAGACTTATAGTCTCTCTCACATCAGATAATAGGCCAGCGATTTCCGACGTGAGGACCTTTGTTCGCTCCATCTGCTCCATCGATTATCATCTCCTCGCCCCATTGTAGGTTTCGCTAATATAGCATAAACATAATACAACCAATGGGTATTGAACATCGCTATTTATCAACCGTAATAATCAGCATATTCTCACACCAGATCGTCGGGGACCCGCTAAATGTCAGAGCTCAAGTTTGATGCCGTCCAGGCCGCGGCGCTGCTTGCGCTTCTTGCGAATCCTAGCCGCCTCAAAGTGCTCGACTTCATAACCAAAACCGAGTGGAGTGTTTTAGAATTAGCAGATGCCGTGGGGATCAGCCAGTCTGCGTTGTCACAGCATCTGGCAAAATTCAGGAACGCCAGGGTGGTAAACGTGCGCAGAGACGCACAAAATGTTTATTACTCCTGCTCCTCGCAAGACGTTTTGAAAGTGATGGAAACACTGAAAGACATCAGCAATAATCCCGTGAATAGCAAGACGGTCGCCTAGCTTCAATCACGCCCCAGCTTATACTGCCAATGGGCTTGCTCGCCATCGTTGCGCGGTGCAGCGGTCAACAATGGCAGAGGCGATATGACGGACCCCATAGAGACCAGTTCGGACACCAGAGACAACTTCGTACCAGTATGTGCCATCGGCGCATCCGCCGGAGGTGTTGCGGCCCTCCAGGCAATGTTCAGACTGATCCCGCACGACCTCGGCCTGGCCTACGTCGTCATTCTCCATCTGTCACCCGACGAGCCAAGTTCGCTGCGGGAGATTCTATCGGTCTGTACCCGCATGCCGGTTTACCAGATCGATGACACGCCAACTTTGATGGCGAATTGCGTCTACGTCATACCGCCAGACCGCGAGCTCGTAATCGACGGGGACAGCATTGCTGCCCGACCATTTACCGAGCCCAGAGGCAAACGGGCGCCGATCGATATGTTTTTTCGATCAGTGGCTGTTGCGCGCAGCGACGGCGTCGCGATTGTACTGACGGGCGCCGGCTCAGACGGCTCACTCGGCGTCACGGCCGTCAAAGAAGCTGGCGGCGTTATCCTGGTGCAGGATCCGGCCGAGGCGGGTTTTCCATCAATGCCGCAGAGTGCCATTGCGACCGGGGCAGCCGATTTCGTGGCACCACTCGCACGTCTAGTAGAGCATCTCACCGAGGTAGCAGGCAGCAAAGAAGCTGTTCGGTCACTTGATGCGAAGGGATCAGCCGGCGACCTCCGGCGGATTATCGCATTGTTGCGCACTCGGGTAGGCCATGATTTCTCCGCTTACAAGCGCGCTACGGTGATGCGGCGCGTCATCCGCCGGATGCAGGTGAGCCGAAGCAAGACGCTTGCGGAGTATGCCGACTACCTCATTGCTACCCCTGATGAGTCGAAAAGCCTGTTCTCGGACCTGCTGATATCGGTCACGATGTTTTTTAGAGATGAGCACGCTTTTGCAGCCTTGGCGCGGCAAGTGATAACGCCCCTGGTAAGTGGGCACGATGCAGCCAATGACGAGAGCTTACGCGTATGGGTCGTCGGTTGTGCAACGGGCGAGGAAGCCTACAGCGTCGCGATCCTAATTCATGAGGAAATGGCAAGGCAAAACCTGAATATACCTCTGCAGATCTTTGCCACCGACCTGGACGATGCCGCTTTGGGCGTGGCCCGAGAAGGGCGGTACCCGAGGGCGATCGAAGCCGATGTGTCACAGGAGAGGCTTGCAAAGTTTTTCGTTGATGAGGGGACCCACTTTCGTGTTCGGAAAGAGCTTCGTGAAACGGTCCTTTTCGCAAAGCACAGCATCCTCAAAGAGCCGCCGTTCATGCGGCTCGATTTGATCACATGCCGCAATTTGCTGATCTATCTTGAACGCGGCCTGCAATCCCAAATCTGCTCGCTATTCAGCTATAGCCTACGAACCGGGCGATACTTGTTTTTAGGCTCGGCGGAAACAGTCGATGCAGCAGCTGATCTATTCGCGCCCATCGACCGCCAGGCGCGGATATATTGCGCCCGTGCAAATGGGCCCCAATTGCTCCCGATCCTCCCACAGTTTGCTGCATCGGACCAACTGGCAGATTTCACTCGACCCATTGCGCTCGTCAGCGACCGGGGAGCAATGCCTGCAGCCCTTCATCTCGCATCACTGGAACAGCACGCGCCGGCAAGCGCACTCGTCGATGATAGCGAAAATATCCTGCACCTCTCGCCAACGGCCGGCCGCTTCCTTCTCCATTCCGCGGGACCGGTCTCTCGCTCGCTGACGGTAGTTGTTAGACCGGAGTTGCGCCTGGACCTTGGCATCGCACTCACCCAGGCCCTCCAAACGGGAGAGCCATCGATGACGTTTCCAATGGTTGTCGGCTTTGATCATGGGAAAAGGCGCGTTGCTTTACAAGTGACCCCACTCGCGGGGAAAGATGGTAGGGCCCGACAAGCACTGGTGTTCTTCTTGGATGGCGGCGCTGTGACCGAAAGCGACGAGCCTGATCAATCTGATGGACGGCCTGATGAAGTTCGTCGTCTCTACGCGGAGCTGAAAGCGTCGCAGGAAGCTCTGATCATGAGCCGAAATGGGCACGAGGCTCTCGTCCAGGAACTGCGCGCGGCCAACGAAGAGCTTCAATCGATGAACGAGGAATATCGGTCCACGGCAGAGGAGCTCGAGACTTCGAAGGAGGAACTACAGTCCATCAACGAGGAACTGCATACCGTAAATGCAGAGTTAAAAAACAAGCTCGATAGCATTTCGGCTGCGCATAGCGACCTTCAGAACCTTTCATCCGCGACTGAGATCGGCACCCTCTTTCTTGACCCGGAACTCCGGATTAAGATGTTTACATCTCCGGTGGCGGAGCTCTTCAATATTACCCGACACGACATTGGTCGGGCTATCACGGATTTCACGCACCACCTCGACTACGACGATATCGACGTCGACGCGCGCAGGGTCTTGAAAGACTTAGTGCCAATTGAACGCGAAGTTACCAGTCGCCGTGGCAAGCAATTTACGATGCGACTTAGGCCGTATAGGACCGTGGAAGATCGGATTGATGGTACCGTTGTCACGTTCGTTGATGTATCAGACCGGGCCCACGCGGAAGCAGCCTTGCGGCAGAGTGAGGATCGCTTCCGACAGTTTGGTGAGGCGTCGCAGGACATACTTTGGATCCGAGACGCCGAGACCTTTCAATGGTCGTACCTTACGCCGGCGTTCGAAGAGATTTTCGGACTTGATCGCGAAGCTGCGCTACGCCGTGACAACGTGCTTGGCTGGCTCGAACTAATCGTGGAAGACGATCGTCAAGCCGCTGCAGAAAACCTGAAGCGAGTTGCAGATGGAGAACGTGTGACCTTCGACTATCGTGTAGAGCGACCGAAAGATGGCACAATCCGCTCGATACGCAACACCGATTTTCCCATCAAGGATGTAAACGGTAAAATTGTGCACATAGGCGGCATTGCTCAAGATATTACAGCGGTGAAGGGCGCCGAAGAGGCACTTGCAGCTGCGCAATCACGTCAACGCGCCTTCCTTGAAGGCATACCGCAAATCGTATGGAGGGCCACACAGAGCGGGCATGTTTCGTGGTCAGGTCCGCAGTGGATGAACTACACGGGACAAAATGAAGCTGAAAGCTTCGGGATGGGCTGGCTGGATGCCGTTCACCCTGACGATCGTGACGCGGCGCATAACGCTTGGGCGGACGCGATGCAGATGGGTGGATTCGAGATTGAGTATCGTATTCGGGAAGCTCGAACAGACACCTACCGGTGGTTCCACACGCGGGCCACACCCGTCCGCGATGACCGCGGTGAAATATTGGAATGGCTCGGTACTTCAACAGATATCGAAGACACAAAAATTCTTCAAACGCAGCAGAAAAATCTGGTGGCCGAGCTCCAAGTGCGCAGCGGAAATCTTATTTCTGAGGTCCAAAAACTTGCGGATACGACCCTCCAGGACAGCAATAGCCTTGACGATTTTGGTCGTCTGTTCTTCGAGCGGCTGAATACACTGGCGCAAGAGGGATAGTTTTCGCGGGTGATCGAGCGTGGACGGTTCCCTTCCTGCGTGACGATCACAACACAGCGCCGGCCTGCTACGGACTCTTGATGCGGTTAGCCTGGCGACCCGCGGACGTTGCATTTATCAGTCACTGGCGTCATCTTCGGCAGACTTCAACTTATACGCACTTCTCAACCTTAGAAGTGTGTCGTGAACTCTCTCCCGCCTTACGGAAAAGTCCGCCGGCGGTTCGCTACGAGCACCGCGGATGCGCTTTATCAGCTCGAGCAATCTTTCGAGAGCTCCACTCGAAGTCATAGCGAACCTCTTTCTCGAAGGGGGGAGCCGGTGGTCGGCTCATAAGCCGACCACCATTTGATCTGGCGCCTGATGCTAACCAGCTTCAGGGCACTTGGCCTTATCCTGCTCGCTGCAATTTGAGGCGTGAAACGCCAGCCGCGATATTGAGACCTGTGCCTGCCTCTCCACTCAACGGCTGCAAGGCGAAATTCTTGGCGTTACCGCCAACCAGAGCGTTGGCGCCGAAACCCAACCCAACAGAAGCGCTGGCGGACGCACCGACATAGGTTCCAGCCAACACACCCTCGCCCACTCGGGTCGGCGCCGTATTGACAACGATCCAACTCATGTAGCGCTTGCCTGTGACACCAACATCCAGACCGAGCTTTCCGATCGTGCCCGTATACCGTTCTGATTTTCCCGTTCTCTGCTTGAAGGTACAGGTGACAGCTCGGTTCGAGCCTATGAGAAGGCCAACGCCACCAGCGACCTCACATGACAGGGTCCCCAGGCGCTCCTTCGGTTGCTCTGCCACCTGGTTTTTCACCGGATGATGCCGCGGTGCCGCGTAAGCGATACCAACCGAGGCGAGAGAGGCAATAAGCCCAAGTGTTATGATCTTGATCATTTCTTTTCCTTCCAAATGATCCGGGGTTCTCAGTTCACGGGACCGCCAGCGCACTCTGAACAGGGCGAGACAGATTTGACGCTCACCAGGCAGGAGATCGGAATGGCGGTGAATTCGTGGACGACGTCGAGCAGCTTCTGGCGATCCCGCTCTGTCGGCACTGTGCCGTTGATCGAGATCGTGTGGCTTTCTAGGGATACGGCAAGGTCAGCGATATTCAATCCAGGTTGATAGGCCAGGATAGCCCTAAGTGCGGCTACCATCGACTGATCAGCGACAAGCATCGTAGCTCTCTGCTCAGGTGCGGAAATAAACATCGGCATGTCCTCCGCTCGAAGTTAGCGAAGCTTGCCTTTTACGATGTCTTTGGCTTTGCCAGCGGCGGCCTGAACTTTTCCGGCCGCCTTATCAGCCTTGCCTTCCGCCTCTAGCGAGGCATTGCCCGTGAGCTTGCCGGCTGCTTCCTTGAGGTGACCCTTCAGTTCCTTTGCCGAACCTTCGATGCGGTTTTTATCCATAGTGTTTTCTCCTTCCAAGCCGCGCTAGCCGCGGCGACAGTCAGGAAGGTAGGTCAGTTGAGGGCAAGCTCGCAGAGAGAAAAGTACTAGTTAAGCTGGTACGACTTGACCTATTTTGATGTCGGGTAGCCGGAATTTCCCGAAAAGCCTCGGTCTCTTGCCCAAGCGACCGCTGCAGTTCTTCGATTAACGCCGATTTTGGCATAGAGCGAGGAGACATGGTTTCGGATGGTATTTTTGGACAGGTTCACCCGGCCGGCCACCTCCGTGTCGCTCATCCCTTCGCATATCAATGCGAGGATCTGTCGCTCCCGTTCTGTCAGATCCAAGAGCCTCGTGTCCGACACCTTTCCTTTCGACTTTTGTCGGATTGCGGCAAGGCGCTCGACAATCGATCTGCCAAACCAGGACGTGTCAGCCATCACCGCGCCGATTGCTTCAACGAGTTCATCCTCCGTGCGCTTGCGTTCCGTAACATCCTGGAAAGACCAGATCACGGTCTGCTGGTCGTTCATCTCGACCCTCTCGGCTGATACGAGACAGTCTGCGAACCCATCACCCTTGATCGAAATTCGAGCCTCGACGTTCTGGACCGGCTCATTGTCTCGCAGCAAACGCTCCAGCGCCCGTCGCTCGACCACATCGGCAAAGAGATGAACGTCGCTCGGCGCCTTACCGAGCAACTCGGTCTCGCTTAAACCTATCAAGTGCAGAAAGGCCGCATTGGCTTCGATAAAGGCAAAATCCTCAAGCCTCGTGATAGCCGAGGCGGACGGCGACAGCCGGAATGATTTAGAGAACCTCTCTTCGCTTTGGCGCAGAGCGTTCTGAGCCCGCCGGCGTGCGTCGAGATCGGCGAAGGTAAATAACATGCACGGCTCTTCCTCGACAGCAATTGGCTCTCCCGCCACCATAACCATCCGGTCTCCACCACCTGGCAAAGGAACGAGTGCCTCCCTGTGACGGATCACACGCCCCTCCCCCAGTTTGCTGAGCGCCTCTTCGCCTGTCTCGCAGTCAGAGAATAGTCCTAAGGCTTCGACCGTCTTTCCAATGACATCTTCCTTCGTGTAGCCGGTCATCTCGATGAAACCCTGATTGACGCGGATGAAGCAGTGATCATCGAGGCGACAGATTAGCCCAGGTGCGGGATTGGCGTTGAAGGATCGCTCGAACCGTTCCTCTGCCTCGAACAACGGTGTTTCATCTCGCAGGATCAGGGCCAGCAGCGCAGGCTGACCGTCTGCGCCGCCGATGACCAAGCCGCATGCAGCGTGTACCCATTTTGAATCGGAATCGTTCGTTGGCGAGACTTCTACCGTCACGCTGTCGAAACTTTCACCCGCCGCAAGACGCTCCAGTGGATACTGGCCCTGATCAAGCAAATGATTGTTTCTGTAGCGCAGGCTGAACCGTCGTCTGTATTTGGCGACCGAGCCGCCAAGCTCTTCGATGGCCTGGATACGGTGCATCGAGAGCGCGGACGTATTTGCCCAACTGATCGTGCCGTCTGCTTCGATAACAATGATGCCATCGGTTAGACTGGATACGAGTTCCCTAAGCACGTTACGGGTAGCATCAAGTTGGGGAGGATTCGCTGACACAGGTGCTCCAAGAATGAGGGAAGATCCTGCGTTGTTACCTAGGTTGGTCCCGACGAAAACAAGAGTGCCCTTCGATTTGTAAGTGGCAAAAGATGATGACAAAAATACTACAAATGATCACGTTTTAACCCTGTGGAACCAAACGATCTACTTACCGTTTCTGGCCACCGCGATCCAGCGGCCTTGGAGGAAAACGATGACAGAACCGCATCTCTCCACGCTTGGCGTGGCTTACGACAGACGTGCCCTGATTGATGCAGAGCTACACAAAGTTTCTTGGGGCGCTATTTTTGCCGGAGTGGTGCTCGCGCTTGTCGTCCAATTTCTCCTGAACCTCCTTGGCGCCGGTATAGGTGCTACGGTGATCGATCCAGCGACCGGAGACAATCCAACCGCGACCGCGTTCTCACTCAGCACAGCTGGCTGGTTCATCGCAAGCGGCGTTATCGCTGCATTCATCGGCGGCTTTGTTGCAAGTCGTCTCTCGGGTAAAGCCACTCGATCGACAGGCGCTCTGCACGGCCTGACGACGTGGGCGGTGACGACTCTGCTCATTGTCTATCTACTCACGACATCTGTAGGCGCACTCGTTGGCGGTGCATTCTCCGGTATCGGCGGGATCCTCTCCGGCGCAGGCTCGACTGTCGCAACGGCTGCCACGACCGCTGCCCCTTCCCTGTCCACCGCGACCGATCCTTTAGGAACGATCGAGCAGAACATTCGTCAGGCAAGCGGCGGCAATGACCCGGCGGCCCTGCGCGACACGGCTATCGCCGCAGTCCGCGCCGCTCTGACAGGTGATCAGGCAAAGGCTGATGAAGCGCGAAACCGCGCAGCGGATGCGTTGGCGCGTGCACAAAATATCTCAGTCGACCAGGCCCGTCAGCAGGTCGCCCAGTATGAGGAGCAATACAAGCAGTCTGCTGCGGAGGCAAAGCGCCAGGCGACCGAAGCGGCCCAGACTGCCGCTAAGGCACTTTCGGTCGGTGCAATCACAGCGACTCTCGCATTGGTCGTCGGCGCCATAGCAGCATGGCTTGGTGGTGCTGCCGGTACAGTGAGCCACCGACGTCATGAGGACGATTAAGTTGCTGTAATCTTGAGTCGGCCTCGGGGATCGCTCGCTCTAGCAATCCCTACGACCATCCTCTCAGTGGTACCGCTGCTGAAACGCCCCCTTCTCCCCCTACTGCGAAATGCTTGCCGCCGGAGTATCCATGGCCGAAATCGTGTTGCCCAATGAAGCCGAAGTGGCCGGTGCCTTGACGCCCGAGCAAGCTGAACAAGCAAAACGCGCCTATTTGTTGAAGCGGTTTTGGACCAGTGCCCGAGGGCACTGGGGTCGCGATGGCGACAAGCTGGCGTGGTTTTGTTCGATCGCGCTGCTTGCTCTGATTGGCATTAACGTCACGTTCCAGTACGGCATCAACGTATGGAACCGTGGCCTTTTCGATGCGATCGAGGAACGGAACGCACAGCAAGTCTACTCGCTCGCCGCTCTCTTCCCACCACTCGTGTTGGGAAGTGTGTGGCTCGTTACCAGCCAAGTTTACGTGCGAATGCTGATGCAGCGACGTTGGCGTTCATGGCTGACGAAATCACTTATTGCCCGGTGGCTCACCAACGGCCGCTATTACCAGCTCAACCTCATTGGCGGCGACCATCAGAACCCGGAAGCCCGGATCTCGGAAGATATGCGGATCGCAACCGAATCCCCCGTCGATTTCACAGCGGGTGTCATCTCCGCATTCGTGTCTGCTTCGACCTTCATCGTCGTCTTGTGGTCTATCGGCGGCGCCCTGACGCTCCCCATGTTTGGCTCTTACGTGACCATTCCCGGCTTCCTGGTCGTCGCCGCGGTCGTGTACGCGATCATCACGTCCACCTCGATTGCCCTTATCGGGCGAAATTTTGTCAAAGTATCGGAGCAGAAAAACCAGGTCGAAGCAGAATTCCGATATACGCTCACGCGTGTTCGTGAAAATGGCGAGAGCATTGCCCTTCTCGGTGGAGAGGAGGAGGAACGCAATGATCTGGACAGGACCTTTGCAAATGTGCGCGAGCAGTGGCGGCAGCTTGCGCGTCAATATATGCGCACGACACTCGTCTCCCACAGTTCGATGCTCATTGCCCCGGTCGTGCCCGTTCTTCTGTGCGCGCCAAAATTTCTCGATGGAGGCATGTCGCTTGGTCAGGTCATGCAGGCGGCATCAGCATTTACGATCGTTCAGGGTGCTTTCGGATGGTTGGTCGACAATTATCCGCGTCTCGCCGACTGGAACGCCTGCGCGCGACGCGTCGCATCTTTGATGGTGTCCCTCGACGGCTTGGAGCAGGCTGAACAGAGCGAGACCGTGGGCAGGATCAAACGCGGCGAAACGCAAGGTGAAACGATGCTTAGCCTCAATGAGGTGTCCGTTTCGCTCGGAGACGGCACAGCTGTCGTCAAGGAGACCGAGGTCCAGATAGAACCTGGCGAACGGGTTCTGGTCGCGGGGGAATCCGGTTCGGGCAAAAGTACACTTGTTCGCGCAATCGCCGGCCTATGGCCCTGGGGGGACGGCAGCGTCGACTTCCGCCCTGATATGGAATTGTTCATGCTGCCGCAAAAGCCCTACATCCCGTCCGGAACCTTACGTCGCGCCGTGGCCTATCCTAAGTCTGCAGACAGCTGGACTGCGGATGAAATCCATTCAGCTTTGGATAAGGTCGGACTTGGCCACCTTGGTGAAAAGATCGAGGACGAGGCCCCCTGGGATCACACACTTTCAGGTGGAGAGAAGCAGAGGCTTGCATTTGCTCGTCTTCTCCTGAACAGCCCCGATATCATCGTCCTCGATGAAGCTACGTCCGCTCTGGATGACAAAACCCAGGACAATATCATGCAGATGATGATCGACGAACTTCCGGACGCAACCATACTCAGCGTGGCCCACCGGGTTGAACTTGAGGCTTTTCACAGGCGCAAAATAACGCTGGAAAAATGCGAAGGCGAGGCAAGGCTCGTCAGCGATGTTGATCTGGCCCCATTCGCTCGCAAGCGCCATGTTCTATCGAACCTGTTGGCACGCCAAGGCCGTAAACGATAGTACTCCGAGTCTGCGGCGTTACTTAATTGGCCCGGCCCTGGGAGATGTTTCCGGATGGACGGCCGAAGCCTCGTCTTCCTCGATCAAACATCTTTATCGCCAATTTGGTAAACTACGACGGGAACCGATATCATCGCAGAAAGTTTCGAGCGTACGATACCGTACAAAGTAACCGATGAGCGTGACCGCTATGCCAAAAGCCGAGGCCATTCTTGTCGTAGAGGACGAACCTGTCCTGAGGTTCCTGCTGGTCGAGTAGGTCACGCTGCTGTGACGGACAGGACGCAGACGCTCATCACACCAATCGCGAACGCAACTGACATGACTGCCAAAATTAGCCTTCGGTAGCTTGTCACGGGCGTTGGCGGCTGTTCGGGTTCGGGTGATTGTCGGCTCGCAAGATATGGCATGAGGTCTCCTTCGTTAGGGAAACCGATCGCGGCTCAGCTTTGTTCCCAAAGGGTCTAATGTCCCTGCCACTATCGTAAGAGGGGTCACGGCAGGGACACCGTTACGACCTGCCCAAGGGAAAGGGACAGGCATGGAACTAACAAGAGCCAGTTCTCGGAGTTCCGGGGCGGGAAAAAGAGAACCCCGCTGCGGTATCGGGGAAGAAGGGCGCAGCGGGGGTGAGGATAGACGATCTGGAGGGGACAAAACAGATCGATAGCCAAAGAACGGCGGCTGTATTGATTGGTTCCACACAAGCAAAATGGGTCCGGAAGCCGAAGCCGCCGAACCCATGAACGCGCAGGAGAAACGCGTCTTCGCGCCATATCTGGAAAAAGCTCAGAAAGCCGTGGATGTTGGTTTCCACGCAGAACTGATGGAGTGGATGCCCCCTCCCGACGGCATCGCGATGTGCCAAAGTGATGTTTGCA
>NZ_JAFLMY010000040.1:0-25730 GCF_017313375.1 Agrobacterium sp. Ap1 | reverse complement strand
CCATCGGATCCAGCTGGAAATGCAGCCCACGCACCGTGCCGACTTCAGCCGAAAGCGACTGGTTGTCCTGCACGAACGCGAAATCACCGACATGCTCGGCAAACAGCGACTGACGGAACGTCTCCATGAAATAGCCGCGGCTGTCGCCGAACTTCTTCGGTTCAATCAGAACAACGTCAGAGATAGCAAGCCTTGCAAAATTCATTTCGTCCGACAATCCTCAAATTTAAAGTGAGCTTCGGCACATCGCCGCTGCAGGGAGTGACCGGCATTTCGAGTGCCAGTCCCGCCTTCCCTTATCAATGCTCGTCATTGTCAATCCGACGGATATAGTTAGCAATACCGCGGCCGAGCTTGGACCCCGTTCCAGTCGACGCCGGTTCGGCGGCGACAGCGTCCAGATCGGTACGCAAAAGATCTCTCAATTCAGTTTCGTCATAGGCAACGGAAAGACCCGGCGCGCCATCCAGCTGCTGGCAGGTCGCAAGTTGGTGGTCATTGCGGTGCTCGCCCAAGGATGCCCTGCGAGGAAAAAGAATGATCGGCTTGTTATACCGACGCGCAGTCAGGACACTACCCGTCCCGGCATGAGAAACGATACGGCTGGCACTGGCGAACCTCTCGGCAAGCTCTTCAGGCAGAGCCATACGGCAAAATTCGAAATTGCGCGGGATATATTGCCCGTGACCGATCTGGGCAAATATCGTTTCGGAAAGATCCGGCGCGATCGTATCCATGATTTGCACCAGGCGATCGAAGGGCAACTGCGTACCCACAGTCAGCAAGATCACAGGATACTACCCCAATAAAGAGGTCCTTTCGGACGGGACAGATGCTGCCATTGCGTGAGCCACAGATCAGCAAACTTGCCTGCAATGCGACCACTCATGGAAAGCTCGATCGAATTCGCGACGCTCTCCACCCATATGGTCCTGCAGCCGAACATCTTTCCGATCATGATCGCGATTAGCCCAGGTGCTGCGCCCGTCGAGATGACAAGATCCGGCCGCTCCCTGCGTATCAGCAAGAAGATATCTCGGGCACACCTGACCACAGACATGGGGGTATCCCGGTTACAATCTTCAATGATGTAACATTTCTCCAATCCGGCGTTTTCTGCCAGCCCCGGAAAGGTGTTCGCATAGATCATTTCGACTCCGGTCAGGTCCTCCCGCAAGACCATCATCTCATCCCAATGGCCCCCGCCAGAGGTTATTGCGAGTACCCTAGTCAAAATTGAACGCCCCTATATTCAACTCAGTTCTTACAATAACGAACCGATAACATTATTTGCCATCGAACTATGTCTACAGCAACGCAATTGAAACTCACTTACATGCTTTTTTAATTTATTATTAACGCTGATGATGTGGTTTTTCTGCCACGAGCGTTCCGGACGCCTCTACTCCCGAGACAAGCTCAATCAGCAAACCCGTGAAGCAGCTTCAGAAGTTCGACCAATCCAACCAATTTGGCATGATTCATCAAATGTGAACCCCACCTCTCGTAACGTTGCTCACTCATCCCTGGTATTGGCACGTTAATGAGGCATTGCTTGGCTACGAATAACGGGCATCCCTCAATCCGATCGGCCCTTGCCGCAACACGGCAGGCATTTGTCGGCGTTGCCATCTTGAGCGCCGTCAGCAACATCCTGATGCTGGTCAGCCCGCTATTCATGATGCAGGTCTATGACCGGGTCCTGACAAGCCATAGCATACCCACACTTGCAGCTCTTTCGCTTCTCGCTGCCGGTATCTATGCCGTTCTGGCAATCATCGAGATCCTGCGCTCGAAAATCCTGCTGCAGATAGGGCGCCGCCTCGACGAGCAGTTGAACATGCCGTCGATCATGGCGACGCTTGCCGTACCTGTCGCCGGCCAGGAAGGCGCTCAATCTGCTCCGCTTCGTGATCTGGACCAGATCCGGCAGTTCATGAGCGGTCCCGGCCCGATCGCGATCGCCGATCTGCCATGGATGCCGATATTCGTCTTCCTGCTTTACCTCTTCCATCCGCTATTCGGCCTTGCCGTCGTCGGCGGCGCAATCGTCCTGTTAAGCCTGACGCTTTGCAGCGAGTTGCTGCTGAGAAAACCGAGCAGGCAAGCGGCGCAGCGGTTGGCCAGTCGCTGGGAGCTTTCCGAAGCGGGCCGCCGTAACGCAGACAGTCTGCGCGCAATGGGCATGCAGACCGGATTTGCGAAGCGGATCGAAACGGCCCATGAGCAATATTCAGCGGAAAACCTTCGCAGCAGCAATCTGACTGCCACCTTCACCGCCATCGCGAAAATCTTCCGGCTCGCGCTTCAATCCGGCATGCTGGCGCTTGGTGCGCTCCTGGTCATCGACCAGCTCGCCTCGGCCGGCGCGATCATCGCTGCATCCGTTTTGACCTCCAAGGCGCTTGCCCCGATCGAAATGGCGACCGGACAATGGCGCAACTTCATCTCGGCTCGCCAGTCCGCTCGACGTCTGCAGGACACTTTCAACCGGATCAGGCCGGAAGCCGCAGAAATGCAATTGCCCGTGCCAAGCAGGTCGCTTTCGGTGGCAGGCCTTGCCGTCGCGGCACCGGGCGACGGAAAAATGCTTGTCCAGAATGTCTCCATCAGCCTGTTTTCCGGCCAGGCCGTCGGAATAATCGGGCCGAGCGGCAGCGGAAAGTCCAGCCTCGGCCGTGCGCTGACCGGCGCCTGGCCTGCCCATAAAGGCACGATCCGGCTGGATGGCGCCGAACTCACGCAGTGGGATAGCGACAGGCTCGGACCTTCGATCGGATATCTGGCACAGAATGTTGAGCTTTTCGCCGGAACAGTCGCCGACAATATCGGGCGATTTTCGCCCTCGGCAACGCCGGAAAAGATCATGGAGGCTGCCAAGGTCGCCAATGTCCACGAGCTGATCCTGTCGCTGCCGAACGGCTATGATACGCAGGTCGGCACCGGCGGCAGCACGCTTTCGGGCGGACAGCGCCAGCGCATAGGGTTGGCGCGCGCGCTCTATGGCAATCCATTCCTCATCGTGCTCGACGAACCGAACTCCAATCTGGACGCTGAAGGCGAGGAAGCGCTGACATCCGCAGTGATGGCTGCGCGGCAGAAAGGGGCGATCGTCATCGTGATCGCCCACCGCGCCAACATGCTGAAGGTCGTCGACCATGTGCTTGTGGTCAACAACGGCACCATGACCGCGTTCGGACCGCGCGACGAGGTTCTGGGGAAGCTGAAGACCAGGCCAGACGAGACCCGGAGGATCGCGTAATGGAAGCGGTATCGGAGAGCCCGGCCAACAAAGCTATCAGACGATATATGCTGCTCGCCGGGGTGACGCTTGGCGGCCTGGTGGCTGGCGCGGGCGGGTGGGCCGCGACAATGAACATCAGCGCCGCGGTGATCGGCAGCGGTGTGATCGGCGTCGAAGGCAACACGAAGAAGATCCAGCATGGTAAGGGTGGCATCGTTCGCGAGATACGCGTCAGCAACGGCACACTGGTTCGCGCCGGCGACATAGTTTTGCGCCTCGACGGCGTGGAGGCCTCCACCACTCGGGCTGCGACGATCAAGGAAATCGATCAGCTGGACGCACGACGCCTGCGGTTGATTGCCGAGCGTGACGGTGTCGAAGAGCTCATCGACCCGATGCAACAGATCGCCCGACTGGAAGACAGGCAGTTCATCGAAGGCTTGAAATCCGAGACCTCGCTGTTCAAGGCGCGACGCGAACAGATTGACAGCAAGACGGCGCAGCTGAAAGAGCAGATTGCACAGATAGAACAGCAGCGGGATGGCACACGCCAACGGCTTATTTCCAATGCGGAAGAAGCTTCGTGGAGTGAGCAGCAGGCGCAGAAGATCGAAAATCTTGCCAAGGAAGGGCTGGTACAGTTCTCACGGCTGGCGGATTCCAAGCGCATGGTCGCACAACTCAGTGGCGAGCGCAGCCAACTTCTGTCGGATGAGGCCACGGCCGGAAAACGGATCATTGAAATAGAGCTGCAGATCGCGCAGCTCGACAAGGATCGCCGTACCGAAGTCCTTACCGATCTACTCGACACTGAAGGCAAACTTGCAAAACTCGCCGAACAGCGGCTGGCACTCGAAGACCAAATAGAACATCTCGATATTCGCGCACCGGTCGATGGCATCGTCCATCAGCTGGCAACACATACGATCGGCGGACTTCTCAGCCCTGGGGAAACCGCGATGAATATCGTTCCGACCCGGGATATGTTGACTGTCGACATGCGGATCAAGCCGAACGATGTTGACCAGGTTTCGATCGGACAGGCTGCACGGCTGCGCTTCTCGGCGTTCAACCAGAGAACCACGTCCGAGATCGAGGGCCGGATTGAAAGCCTGTCACCAGATGTCAGCGTCAACGAGCAGACCGGCGAGACCTGGTATTCCGCCAGGATCGCGATCTCGCCGCAAGAACGAGCAAAGCTTGGCGAGCTGGCGCTCATTCCCGGCATGCCGGTAGAAGCATATATCAAAGCGGAGCCTCGAACCGCTCTCGCCTATATTATCAAGCCAATCAGCGACCAGATGGAACGGGCAATGCGGGAAAACTGAATTCGTCGGCGTTACTAGATGCGGGGACCTTGTGCGTTAACTGAGAATAGTCGTTTCCTCTACGCGAATAATAATAGGCTTTCCGTCACGCCGAACCGATAGTATATCCCAATTCAAAACCATCCCTTCCACTTCTCGGTCAAACCGGGATCACCTTTATTTCGGGGCTTCAAGATATGAAGTATAAAGGGATGCTCGAAGCATCGCTTCAGGACGCCGAGGTTACTCGTGTCGGACTAGCACCCCGTGGCGTGGTGATCGTCTCGACCGGCGGCGTGAAAGGTGGCGGCGGCATCGGTTCCGTCACACGCATGATGACCCGATGGATCAGGGACAATCGCCGGGATATTCACGTAGAACCCATCGACCCGCGGGGTGAAGGTTCGATCGCGTGGTCACCGCTCTACATTGCCGCTGGACTTGTCAAAATCCTTGCGCTCAGGCTTTCGGGAAGAGCCGACATACTTCATCTCCAGGTCTCGGAGCGGATGAGTTTTCCTCGCAAGGGGATCTTCCAGATATTCGGTCGGCTGATCGGCATGCGTGTTGTGCTTCACCATCACGGGGCGGAACTGGTGCCGTTTTATCGTGAGGCCTCGCCACGGATGAAATCCCTCGTACGCCGGATGGTTCATGGGGCCGATATCAATATCGTGCTCGGAGAAGTCTGGCGCAAACTGCTGACAGACGAGATGGATCTCGACCCTAAAAAGGTGACCGTGCGCTTCAACGCGGCGGAGAATGTCGGAGCGGGAGCGGATACCGCCGACCCATGGCATTTCCTGATCGTTGCGAACCTCTCCCCCCGCAAGGGCGTGGGCGAGTTGCTGCAGGCTGTGGCACGACTGAAGGCTGACGGTCATCCGATCCGCCTCACTCTTGCCGGCGGCGGGCAGATCGACCGCTATAAGGCAGAGGCCGAGGAACTTGGCATTACCGGGCGTGTCGACTTCACCGGCTGGGTATCCGGCAAGGATGTACACGGGCTTTTACGCTCTCGCAGCGCGCTCGTGCTGCCGAGCTATCAGGAAGGGTTTCCGATGGCGATCATCGAATCCCTTAGTGCCGGCCTGCCGGTTATCGCTACACCCGTCGGCTCGATCGGCGAAATGATGAAGAACGGTGACGACTGCCTGCTCGTTCAACCCGGCGATGTCGACGGGCTGACTGCCGCACTGTTGACGATGGCGACCGACGCGGCCTTGCGCGACCGCTTGAAGGAAAATGGCAAGGCGCTCTATGCCCAGCATTTCGACATCAACGGCTACATGCAGCGCATGATCGCGCTTTACGGAAAGCTGCTGGCTGCCTGAAAACCACCGACCAGATCAGGACTTTTTTTCCCTATGGCTTTTCACATCGTCCTCAATCGCCCCATGGACCTCACCGCCATTGCCCGAAGTGCCGAAGAAGGTTTGAACCCCGGCAACTCCATGGCGGAGCTGCAGCATGAGCTTGGCGCACGCGTCCATGACGGCTCGGACGTCACGCCGGACTGGCTCGACAAAAGCGTCGGCAAACTGACACGCATGTCTCCGCTCTGGTGGGCGATCGCGCGCAAGCTGCGCCGCGAAGTGCGCCCCGGTGACGCAATATTCTGCACCGGTGAAGATGTCGGCCTTCCCGTTGCAGCACTTTGCGGCGGCGCGCCCGATGTGCATGTGACGATCATGAACCATTCGGTCGACAGCAGAAAAAAGCAGCTTGCACTCACGCTTTTGAGGGCGCGCAACAGGGTTTCCGTGTTTTTCGCCGTCTCCAAACCCCAGGTCTCGTTTCTCCGCCGTTACCTGCAACTGGGCGAGGACCGGGTCAAATTCGTCTGGGACCAGACGGATACGCAATTCTTTACCCCCGGTCCGGTTTCGCCCGACAAGGCACGCCCTCTGGTGATGAGCGTCGGCCTGGAAAGACGCGATTACAGCACACTTGCCGCTGCCACCGCCGACCTTGATATCGACGTCAAGATCAGCGGCTATTCGGCCGACACGCGCGTGCTCTCGCGCGCCTTTCCGGCGACGCTACCGGAGAATATGACGCGCAAATTCTACTCCTGGCCGGAGTTGCGTCAGCTCTATCGCGATGCCGATGTCGTGGTGGTCAGCCTCTTCCCGAACACCTATGCCGCAGGGGTGCAGGGGTTTATGGAGGCCCTGTCTTCCGGACGTCCCGTTGTCGTTACCGGGACAGAGGGACTGGAGGGCTATCTGGAGGATGGCGGGCCTGTCCGTCTCGTCGCGCCGGGTGATGCCATCGCAATGAAGAAAGCGATCACCGACCTGATAGCAGAGGCAGCGAACGCGCCTTCCATCTCCGATCAAGCGATAAGTCTGGCTCAGAAACGCCATAGCTGTGAGGGCTATGTTTCGACGATAGCCTCGACGCTACGTGCGCTCACGGTCGGCGCGGAGAAACGCTGAAACACGTCGCGATCTTTCAGATTCGCGTGCCGTGCTTCAGCTCTTTGCTTTGCGCGTGCCTTTATCCCGAAACCGATGACCACGTTCGGGAGACATGCTGTAGGATCCGTGTCGGCAGGCGATCCACTTATTTCGCGGGAACGAACGGGAGGCCAAAAAGGGCGCGCATCAGCGTGACCAGTCGTTTGGTCTGTTTTCTACGCAAAGAACGAATGACATTACGACCGATATCGAGGACCACGAAGGGCAGTGAAATCCTGGAATATCGCGCGCAAAACCGAAGCTGGTTACGGATCATGTAATATTCGGACAAAGGCGATGATTGCCCTTCGGTGTCGTGCGTGCCTATCGATGCGCCGACCTTGTGATAAACCACGGACCTGGGTGCATACCCCAACCGGAACCGCCCTTTGGCACGCATCGCCCACTCAATTTCCTCCCAATAGAGGAAATAGTCTTCCTTCATCAGACCGACCTGCTCGAGAAAAGCCCTGCTGACGAACATTGAAGCGCCGTTCACATAGGTCATATCCGCCTCGACGGCTGTGGCATCGATGGGATCGTCGCGTTTGGCGAAAGCGCCGAGTGCAAAGGCCCAGCCACGCAGTGGCCTGAATTTGGACCCACCCCACGTCTGGATCGTATCGCGCTGTCCCGCATAAACGAGCGTCGACCCGCAGATACCGATCTCGGGGTCAGCCTCCATCCGCTTGCACAACCAGGTCAGAGCGTCCGGCTCGACTTCCGTGTCATTGTTGATAACCCAGAAATAATCGCAGCCGTCCTTCAACGCGCAGCGCATGCCGACATTGTTGCCGAAAGCGTATCCGCCGTTTCGCCCAGTCTGAAGGAGCGTCAAACTGTTTTTGCCGTCAACTTCGGGAATGCTGCCGGTATCGACGCTGGACGGCAGGTCGAACAGATCACGCAGCTCAAAAGCCGTTCTGCCAGATGCTTCGCGAAGCATGTTCAAGCGATCGATGGACAGACCAATCCAATCCCGTATCTGGCGCACCGAATTGTCGGAGGATGCATTATCACAGACGTAGATGTGCAAATTCTCGTTCTCAAGTCCGATCAGGCTCTCGATGCAAGCATTCGTATCGGACCAACCATTCCAGTTCAAAACGACGACAGCAAGTTTTGTCATAAGATATCCATTGAGCTATTCCCCAGTATTACCATGAGAGAATAAATTGTCTCGAAATAAGTCCCGTGATTGTTAATTCCGAACGGCATCAATGGATGCGATAAACGTGGATAGGCTTTCCAAAATACGCTAAAACGCGCTTACTCGGGCAATTAAACCTTATAGGCGGTGTCTCTCACAGCCTTCTTATGCTTATATGCCTTGCCGAAAGCCGCCAGATACCATCATCATGAGCCGAAACGAGAAGTTGCGATTTCCTTTCCCGGTTGCGCCAAGCGTTATTTTATAGACAAGTAATTCAACACAGAACGGAATTCTGCCATGCTCATATCGGTGCAATATGCTCGCGCAGTAGCCGCTCTACTTGTGGTTACCGGGCATGTTTCCGGTTTTTCGGCATTTCAGGCTGCTTCCACGACCCATTTCGGCGGCGTTGGTGTCGATATATTCTTTGTCATCAGCGGCTTCATCATGTGGGAGACATCGAAGGATCAATCCCCTGCTGATTTCCTCCGTCGACGCATAGCGAGGATCGTCCCACCCTATTGGTTCTATACGACACTGCTTGTGCTCCTGGCACTTGCTGCTCCAGCATTCACGCCGAATATAGAACTGAGCACGAAGGCATTGCTCGGCAGCTATTTCTTCATTCCGTATACGGATCACCGTGGCTTGATGAACCCGATCCTGCTGCAAGGATGGACGCTCAATCTCGAAATGTATTTCTACATCGCTTTCGCGTTCAGCCTATTTCTTGCAGATCGCCGAGCACGCTTTCTCGCCGTTTCGGCCTTCTTCGCGATCGCAATACTGATCGGTCTTTTCGCTGACAGTTCATGGGCGGCCATTAGCCGCTTTACCAGTACAATTCTTCTCGAATTCGTCATGGGAATGGCAGTTTCAGCGATATGGCAGCGCTGGAAGATCAGCTTCTCGGCTGCATTGGCAATCTTGCTGCTCAGCGTAGCAGCTCTTCTCTACGCAGAGATCAGACTGCAGAATTCCGGCATCAACTTCATCGTCTTCGGTATTCCCGCAGCATTTTTCCTGCTGGGATTGCTGAACATGGAAACGTCCCTGGCAAAACGGCCCCTACCCTGGCTGGTCGCAACAGGCGATGCATCATATTCACTTTATCTGGTGCACCCATTCATACTGAGCGCAGTTCACATCATTTTTCAGCGCTGGCTGCAAAACTATCTGGGATCGGATAGCATGATCTTGGCCATCACCTTTGCCCTGACCGCAATAGTCACTTCCGTAATCATCAGCTATCTTTCCTATATGTTGCTGGAAAAGCCTGCAGGGCGATTTGTACTCAAGCAACTTTCCGGAGGTCGGAACATTGAGCGGAAGCGCAAAATGGCTACGGTCTGAGGCGGTTGTTCAAGCCGCTTGCCTGTTTCAATTGGCTGCAATATTAAATTGATACACTCGTCCAAATGCGACCACCCCTCACAAATATACAACAAGGATAGGTAGTATATATTTACCATCTCCGGGCGTTTCCCGACATAAAACCGCGTAAATTCCCAAATAAAGACCAGATAGATAAAATTCTAAATTTTATTTTTTCCTGAAAGTGAAAGCGGATCCGTAAAACACCCCCATACTTAAAAGGGGTATCGATGATGGATCTTGGTATTAATCTTTGGGGAGCAGACTGGGTCTTCGATGGCACCTACATGGTGCCAACCACATCGCAGATCGATTATTTCGCTTCTAAGGGTTTCACAAACATCCGACTGCCCTTCAATTGGGAGACGATGCAGAATTCGCTCGGCGGACCTCTCAACGCCGATCTTCTCAAAAGCATCCATCAGGTCGTCGACTATGCGGCCTCCCAAGGCATCAGCGTCATCCTGGACGTTCATAATTACGGAAAATACAACGACCAGCTGATTGGCAGCCCGGAGGTCCCGGTCTCGTCATTCGTCAACCTGTGGAGCAAGATCGCCAGCGAATTTGCGGATGACAGCAACGTTCGCTTCGGGCTGATGAACGAGCCGCAACAGGAGAATGCCAGCGACTGGCTTTCCATCAGCAACGCTGCGATCGCCGCAATTCGCGAGACAGGCGCCACCCAGCAAGTGCTGGTGCCCGGCATCGGCTGGACCGGAGCGTGGAGTTGGACGAGCGGCGACAACGCCAAGATCATCGGCGCCGAGGGCGCCATCGTCGACCCCGCCAACAACTACGCAATCGAGGTCCATCAGTATCTCGACGACACTTCGGGCCAGCATGAGTGGGTCGTTTCGGCAGATATCGGCGTGGAACGACTGACTGCCATTACTGAATGGGCACGTGCAAACGGCGTTTCGCTTTATCTCGGCGAATTCGGCGTAGCGGACAATCCGCAGGCGCTCGAAGCACTCGACAAGATGATGGCTTATCTGCAGGCCAATGACGACGTCTGGACCTCCGCATCCTACTGGGTCGCGGGAACGGCGAACCCGACATATATCTACACCGTACAGCCTGACCTAGGTGTTCTGGACGTACCTCAAATGGACGTGCTGGAGAAATATACCGGTGCGGTCGTTACAGAGACGGTCCTCAAGGATGGGACCGTCCGTCACGATGTCTATGCCCAGGATGGCAAAACAGTCACGCTCAGCGACGTCCTCACCAAGAACGGCGAGCTTTTGTCTCGCAGCATTTTCGATGCCGATGGCAACCTGAGCTCAAAAGCGGTCATTGCGGTCGATGGAGGCATAACCGTTACCGTTTACGGCGAGGCTGGCAAGGCCTACCCGGCGACCGAAACGGTCTACAATTCCGATCACGAACGCATTCAGGAAAGCGTCACCGATGCGACCGGCATCACGATCGAAAAGCTCTATGAGCCCGGCGCCCATGAAGCCTATCAGGAGACCAGCTATCACGCGGATGGCAGCCTGAATTATGTAACCGAGCATATTGACGGGCAGCATATCAGCGAGACTTATGAAAATGGCGTTCTGGCCAAGATCGAGGTCTATAACAGCTCATGGACGCTCGTCAGCCGCGACAGTTTCGATGCCTCCGGAAACCTGACCGGGCGGCAGGTCGACAATGCAGACGGCAGCCACGACCTTTCAACCTTCAACGCCAAGACTGGCATTATCCAATCCGTGACGGAATATGCGGCGAACTGGACGGTTTCGGGTACGACGAGCTACGATTCCAAGGGATATCCAACGCGGCAGGTTTCCTACGAAGCCGATGGCAGCCGGACGATTACCTCCTACAAAAGTGGAAGCGATGCGCTGTCGCAGTCGCAACATCTGACTGCGGAAGGAAAGCTCGCCTCGCTCACGACCTATAGCGAGGCCGGACAGACGACGAGCACATATGCGCCACCGGGTTCTGCGCTCGTGGTTTCCACCGTCGTCATCGAAAATGGCGTGGTGGTTTCATCGGTCCAATATGCCTATGATGCCAAGGGGCTCATCACCACGGTCGAGCATGTCGAGGCAGACGGCAGCCGGACGATCGAGAACTATGACGACACGCACCAGACCAGCCCCGTTTCCACCACCGCTTACGATGAATCGTGGAAGCTGATCAGCGTCACCTATTTCGACGACAATGGTCGGGTGAGCGTCATCAACGCTGTCGGAGACAATGGCGTCAATACGCTGACGAGTTTCGTTGCCGGCACCAATGCCGTTTCGCAAGTCGAGGTCTATGTCGACTGGAAGCTACAGTCCCGCACCAACTACGACGAGAACGGTTCGATTTCGAAAATCCAGACGGATCATAACCAAGGCACGCATGAGGTTCAGACCTTCACGCCCGAACAGCAGGATCATCCAACATCCACAACCCTTTATGATGCCTCATGGAAGCTCGTCAGCGTCAGCTACTTCGATGACATCGGACGGACGACTGCTGTGAACGTCGCTGGCGAGAACGGCCTCAACACCCTCACGAGTTTCGTTCCAGGTACCGACGACATCGAACAGGTCGAAGTCTATGTCGATTGGAAGCTGCAATCCCGCACCGATTATGATTCGGATGGCAAGATTTCGAAGATCCAGATGGATAACGATGACGGAACGCACGAGGTTCAGGTTTTCACAGCCGAGCAGCAGGGTCATCCGTCATCGACCAGCCTCTATGATGCCTCCTGGAAGCTCGTCGCGTACACCACGTTCGGCAGTCATTCCAATGACGGTTCTGGTTCAATGAGCTTCCTGGTGGCCGGCGACAGCGTCGATGCCGCCTATTTCGAAAGCGCAGCGGCGGGCGACGAAACCTCCCCCCACACATATGCCTTTGCACTCGACGATCAGGCCGGGGCGAATTTCGGCGACGAAACCTTCTCTTTCGCGGAGGCCGGTTATGCTGATGAGGTCTTTTCCACCGCTAACCATATATTTAACGCCTTCGACGACACTACTGTCGTATCCCCGCATTATGATTTAGTGTAGTCGTGATATGTGAGCCTGAAGACTGAAGAGGGTGCCTCATCCTCTCCGTGTTATTGGGACCATTGAAATATATTCACGATTTTAATCTCGGGGCACGCCAAATATGACTGGCAGACTGCATCTTTCACCTGCGGAATGGCCAGCACGCTCCGGAAATGTCCCCTCTCTCGACGGCGTACGTGGATGCAGCATATTGCTGGTCCTGATTGGCCACATGCTGCTTCCTTCAAGCCTTGTCGGGATAAGCGCGATCGGTCTGAAGGTCTTCTTCGTGCTCAGCGGCTTTCTGATCACAAGACTGCTGCTGGCCGAGAACAAGAATTCGGGCGGTATCAGCCTCAAAAACTTCTACATCCGCCGAGTGCTGCGCCTCTATCCCGTCCTCATCGTCTATGTCTGCGTCACCGCGACCACCATGATGCTTCGCGGACAGCCTGTTGTTCCGGTCGAAGTCGCATCGGTCTTTTTCTACTTCGTGAACTATCTGATTATCCACTACGATCACATGGGTTATCCGCTGACGCTACCCGTCGGCATACTCTGGTCGCTATCGGTGGAAGAGCATTTCTATCTTTTTGCTCCGCTCGCACTGGTTCTGATGCGGGGCGAGGCCAGGAAAATGCTGATCCTGGCATTGGCGATCTGCGTGATCGCGCTCTGCCTGCGGCTCATCTATGCGTATAGCGAGCCAAGCATAGTCAACACGCTCGAACTGTACCAGCGTTCGGAAACAAGATTCGATTCCATCGCCTTCGGCGCGATCCTTGCCTGCCTGCCGGAATTTGACAGGGGCCGCCGCCTGATCACGTTCATGACCAGAAGGTCCGTATTTTTCGTCTCGGTCGCCATCATGCTGGCAACCTTTGCCCTTCGCGACAGCTATTTCCAGAATACCTGGCGGTTTACCTTTCAGGGCCTTGCGCTCATGCCGATCCTGGCATCGGTTATCTTTGCCAAGCCGGTTCCGCTTTTCAACCGCGTCCTCAATCTTCCGGTTATGATCTGGGTCGGGGCTTTGAGCTACTCGCTTTATGTATGGCATGGAGCCGTCGTTTTCTTCTTTTCGGCCTGGCTCGAATTGCTACCCCATGTGATCATTTCATGGGTTGAATTTGCGATAGCCTTCGTTTTTGCCATCCTGTCCTATTATCTGCTCGAAAAACCAATCATGGGGCTTCGCAAACGGTTCGGACATCGGATCACGCCGGTGGAGGCCACACCGTCACGTCTCCAGACCTCCGTGCAGACGAGCTCTGCAGCGAGCCCGAGCTGATCAGGCGCGCCACGGATTTCTCCTTCCATCCCTGCCCTAATTTCAAGACGTTGAAGATCGCAGCGATTTAAACCCAAGTCGAATTGAACCCTATTGCCGAGGACCTGCATGCCTGAGATTTGCCTGATGACCAAGGCCTGGAGATCAGGTGCAGCATGGGTTGCCCAGATGCTGGCTCAAGCGATTGCCGAGCAAGGTGCAACCATCGCCTTCGTCGCGCCACTTGCAGATCCCGCTGAACGTGATCCCAGACATCCTAATCTTACCCGCATCGCCCAGCCGCGCGAACTTGTGGGAGACCACCCGAAGATCAAGAGGATCGTCGCGTCCCTCTCCCGCATCGGGCTCAGCGTCTTTTCCGTCCTGAAGCTCAGGTTCACCACACGCAATTTCATCTTCACAATTCCTGAGCCGCTGCTCTTCACGCTGCCGATGCTTGCCATCCTGCGCCTGACGGGCGCGAAAGTGATCTTCATTGTGCACGATGCGCAACCACACGCCTGGGCACTTCCCAAAGCACTTCGCGGGATCGAACGCGGCGCCCACGCGCTATCATATCGTCTGTCGACGATGCTGGTTACGCTGACGCCGGCGGCAAGAGACGCGCTGATCCAAGATTTCGGCATTCGCGACAGCAAAATTCACGTTATCCCCCACGGTCCATTTACCGTTGGCAAGGCAACACCGCTTCCCGGCTCCGGCAGGCTGCTCATCTTCGGTTCGCTGAGGCGGAACAAAAGCGTGCTTGAGGTCATTCGGGGGGTCGCTCTGGCGCGTCGTGCCGGATCGGATGTAACCCTTGTGCTTGCAGGCGAGCCGCTTAAACAGGAGCCTGGCTACTGGGACGAATGCCTTGCGGCCATCGCCGAAGACCCTGCTGGCTTCGATGTCCGAGAAGGTTTCTTGCCGGATGAAGCGCTTCCCAATCTCATCGCGACAGTCGACTGCTTCATGCTCGCCTATCAGAATTTCAACTCCCAGAGCGGCGTCGGAGTTCTGGCCGCACTTGCGGCAAGACCAGTGATCGGCACGAGATCAGGCGGTCTCGATGAGCTTTTCGAGCGAGGGCTCGCCGGCCAGCTGATACAGGATGCGGTGACACCCGAAAGCATTGCCGCGGCTATCATCGAGTTCCGCCGCGAAGACCTCAGCGCATGGCGACGGAAAGCCGAAGATGGCGCCATCAAGGTCGCTGACACGCTTCGCTGGGATACTATCGCCGACGATTACATAGCACTCTGCCGCAAATCCTGAACGGGTTTGCCCAACGAGATGCCTGTTTCTGGCATACCATATACCGGACAGGAACAGGTCGTTGTTTACCATCAATATATTGCAAGCGCGGAACAAACGCGCATCCATTGATTGTGACCGTCAATTACATTATGACTTACTAATAAAAATACGGGAGGCATCAATGGCGGTGTTTCACCTCGAAAGAGCATCCGCTAACGGCAATAAAAAGAAAGCAGGATCGACTTTGCACGGGTGGCCACAGCGGCTTAGTGCGGCGATCATGGTTCCCCTTGTCATTGGGCTTATCATATTGAAGCCGACATGGTTTGAGCCAGACGAGTAGCATCTCGCAAATTCGGCTCCACGATTGGCCCGGTCCGAATTGATACGATTAGCAACCGTTCGCTAAAATTCGAGCATTGCACTTAAACAGACAGAAAATCGCAGGTGGTACACCCTTGAGAAGGCGGGATCAGATGACGATCCCAGGTACTTTTCGTCGGAGAGCATCATGCTTGCCAAGACTGTTCTGGCTGCTTTGCTGATATCATCGGCCCTAGGTGTGGGTAGCGCTTTCGCCGGCCCTGCCGCGGGACTTGCGCGCCCTTTGCGCAGCGCGCCTCCCAGCCAGTTTATCACGGCGACAAAATTTACCCTGGCGCCCTTCGCTTTTGTGCGCTTCTGCAAGGACAATAGTGGAAGCTGCGATGCCGGCCGCGGCGATGCGGAAGTCACATTGACCCCTGCGCTACGGGCCGAACTGCTGCGTATCAACTCCACGGTGAACAAAGCGATCATCGCGCAGAATGACGATGACGGCGACGACGTGTGGGCACAGGACGTCACGGCGGGCGACTGCGAAGACTTTGCGCTGACAAAACGTCATCAGCTGATCAAGGCCGGATGGCCGACCAGAAGCCTTCGTATCGCAGTTGCGAAAACCCGTGCCGGAGAAGGCCATGCCGTACTTGTCGTTCGCACATCAGAGGGGGATCTGGTGCTCGACAACCGGAGCTCGGCGGTCAGGGCCTGGAACCAGACGGATCTGAAATGGATCAAGATCCAGTCCGGTGACAATCCTCGCCTGTGGTACGACATCTGACGCCTTCAACG
The DNA here is from genome assembly GCF_017313375.1 of Agrobacterium sp. Ap1. Classification (NCBI taxonomy): domain Bacteria; kingdom Pseudomonadati; phylum Pseudomonadota; class Alphaproteobacteria; order Hyphomicrobiales; family Rhizobiaceae; genus Agrobacterium; species Agrobacterium sp. Ap1. Next base: position 9,551 of record NZ_JAFLMY010000040.1, on the reverse strand, counting down.
TCCATTCGGATTCGCTCGCAAGATCTTGGCGGGCTGTTTTCACGCCTGCATTCATCTCGTAACGGATTGCACGTCTCGGGCAGGCCCTTCAGTTTTTGACCCAGTCGCGCCTGCTGAGCAGGCTTCAGACCGGCTTCCTCGGAATAACACACTGGGGCTGCACGTCGTTGATGACGCGCTGAACCGCCTGCGAAGGCGAAGCAAGAAAACGACGCATATCGTTGCCACTGGCGGAACATATCGCCCGGACATCATTGGCAATAATTTCGCCGACGAGTTGCAGGCTTGCCTCCGTGAGATGTCCATAAAAAGCGTAACGCGCAGCCAGAACCTGTGGCTCCGCCGGTGCGTATAGCTGGGAATTGTTCAGAAACTGAAGCATTTCGCCCGGCTGTTCGCCGGTCGCCTGATGCAATCTGGCCAGTTTAAGCCAGAAGTCCCCATTCGTAGGCAAACAACCCAATGCGTGGCGACCAAAGGCTGCGGCGCGCTCCATGGCCATCACCCAACTATCATAACCGGTATCCTGGTTTTCAGTATCAAGCTCCGCCAGCAAAATGGTGTAACCGCTTTTGACGAATATCCCCTGACAGATGCCGGCTTCCCTTACACCCTCCGCAACAGGAACCAGCTCCCTGACCGCCTGCGTTGCCGTTGGCGTGCCGCTTTCAAGGCGGTGAGCCATGGGCAAAAGCGCACCGAATCGGACAAAACGCGAGATCTGTGTCGCGGAAAGCCACAAGACAAAGATCGACAGCGCGAGGAGGATGCCGACAAGCGCAGGGCTTCTTCCACGATGCATGTGGTTTAATTAGACTCGTGATAATAGCGAGAGTAGCGGGAGTAGTAATAATCATTGGAGCCATAGTCGTGGTACAGCTTCAATCGATCCTGATCGACTTTGTTGAGGATCACACCGATGCATTTGTCCCGCACCTGCGGATTTGCATTGAGGACTTCGATCGCAACCCGTCGCGCCGTCGCGCCCCATTCCGCCACGAAGATGAAGCCATCGATGCGATCCGCAATTGCGCGCGCATCCACAACCGGGCCGAGCGGCGGCAAATCGACAACAATATAATCGTACTGTTCGCTCACCTTCTTCAGCAGCCCTCGCATGCCTGACGAAGCCAGCAGTTCGGAAGAGTGCGGCGTTCTCTGGCGCACTACGGCCGGCAATACCGACAGGCCGGTTGCATCGTCGCTCAAGAGCAGGCGATCCAGGTCCTGACCGTCCAGCAGTGCTTCCAGCAAGCCTGCATCGGCATGCCGTGCAATGGCTCGCGTAGTACCAGGATTGCGAAGATCAGCATCGATCAGAAGCGTCTTGCTGCCCTGGCGGGCAAGAAGTTCAGCGAAGTTGATCGAGATCGCAGACTTTCCTTCGGCCGGCAGTGACGACACGATGCCGATCACCTTGCAGGGCTTATCCGAAAAACGAAGATCTGCCGCAATCTTTGCGCTTCTGAGAGTTTCGGCAAACGGTGACAACGGGTGCTCAACCACATAAGTCACGAGCGGGCTTGTTTTCTGAATGAGCCCCGGCTTTTGCTGGACGCCGCTCTTGGCAGGGTTTGCTGCATTCGGAACAAGCGGCGTCATACCGAGGAATTCAAGGCCCAGGTAATCCTGGACCTGTTTTCCGGTACGGAAGAACCGGTCCCGATATTCCCTCCAGCCTCCGACGCCCGCACCTGCAGCGGCCCCCAGAAGGAAGAAAAGTGCAAGAGTGAGAGGCTTTTTCGGATGACTGGGGCCTGCCGGCGGCACTGCATTGGTAATAATGCGCGCTTCGGTAACAGGGAAAGACTGTTGCTGTATTGCTTCCTGATACCGCTGAAGGAAAGTCTGATACAGATTTTTGTAGGTCTCTGCCTCGCGCTCGAGTTCACGCAGCTGAACCTGGGTCAGGTTGGCTGTCGCGCTCACGCCCGTGGCCTGGCTGACAGATTGCGTCAGGCTTTTCTCGCGCGCAACGGCAACGTCGAGATCGCTCTTGTAGCTTTCGGCGATGCGATTGAGTTCAGCGAACATCTGTCGCTGATATTCGGCCATTTCGCTACGCAGGCGAGCAGCCTGAATGTGGTTCGAACCCAGCCGGTCGGAAATTTCCGTCTCACGCTTGGATGCAGCAAGATATTTCTGCCGCAGTTCATTGGCGACGGGATTGTCGAGCAGGTCGGTCACCATTGCATCGGACTGGCCCGATGCAATGATACTCTCGATGCGCTCAAGGCGTGCCTGCGCCTTGGACGTATCGGACTGAGCGACGATCAATGCGCTGTTCAGTTCCGACAACTGCTGATCGGACATCAGCACGCTGCCAGCAGCAACGAGTCCATGCTCGCCGCGGAATTTCTGAACCGCGAGATCGGAGTCCAGTGCCTTCTGGCGCAGTTCCGCAATGCGATCCTGCAACCAATCACTTGCACGACGCGTCGCATCATATTTCGAATTCAGCTTGTCGACGAGATAAGAGTCACCGATCGCGTTGGCGACGCGCGCTGCCATATCCGCAGATGGAGACCTGTAGCTTACTTCCAGAACGTAGGTGCGATCCACCCTCATCACACTCATATTGGCAAGGACCGCATCAGCGGCCGCACGGCGCTTTTCCTCGCTTGTCGGGATTTCAGCCGGTTTGGACCCAAGCCAACCGGTCACCGTTACCAGCGACCGCACTGTTCCCATGATCGTCTGTATCAACGAGGGTCTTGCGGTCATGAATGTCGGATCGTTCGACAGGTCGAGCTTGTCCACCACGGTCAGAGCCACGGTATCCGACATCAGCAACTCAACCTGGCTGAGGACAGTCGGTTCGTCATCGGTAACACCGCCGATGGTGGAAAGCTGCTGGACGACCTCGCTGTTACCGCGGTCGATCAGAATCTTCGTGCTCGCGGTATAAAGCGGCACGGCGGTGATGATGTTCACGACGCCGAGAGCGAGCGCCACAGCAATGCAGACGGCAACAACCAACCATTGCCGGCGGGCTATTGCGAAAATCGCCTCGAAGTCTATGCCACGGGGCGAATTATCGTCATCCGTGTCGTCAACCCGCCAGTTTCTCTGAAAGTCCCGGTTATGGAGCTGCAATTGACGACCTCGATGTGGGATGGCTTAGCAGTTCGGAGTGGAGCAGCTTATCTCGCCGTTATAAGTAACGTTCCGCAGACTGAAGGTCTGCACAGTCGTCGGCGTTGAAGTCGAGCCGTCACCGGAAGTGCCGGAACCACCGTCGGAGGCCCCTCCTCCGCCGATCGCAGATGCGCCGCCGGCCGCCGCAGCACCGCCACCAGCGCCTCCGCCGAGCGCCGCGGTCTGTGTTTCATTCAGACCTGAAGTAAATGCAGTCTCAAGCCCGGCCACTTCGACATCGGCAATCGCGGCCTGGATCTGGGCAACATATTCAGGATCAGCTGCAACGCATGAACGAGCAACGCGCGCGAGACCGGCGCCGATCGCGGCGGCCTGGGATGGGCTGGCCTGCTTGGCAAGAGCCAGAAGCGGCGCGAGCGCATCGGCGCTGGAACCGGCAAGAGAGCGCACCTGGCTGGAAAGGGTGAGGCCACCTGATGGAAACTGGGTCAGCAATGCATCAGGGGCATCGAGAAAGGCCTGAATATCGGCGTTCGGCAGCTTGGCCGGCTCAACGAAACAACCTGCAGCCGGAGCGCTTGTCTGAGCGCTGGCGCCCGCTACTCCAAATACTACCGAGATAATCGCACCTGCAGCGGCGACTTTAGTGATGTTATTGATATAACGAGCACGCATTATACTTCTCCACCTTAGGCACTTCGACTGCAGCTTTTGCACGGATACATGCCACGATCAAGTTAAAGGTTAAGCCAAAGTTAATAACGATAGAAACCCAATATTTACGTCAGTTTAGGTCCCGAATAGCATCACGCGTGGATACTGCGTCGGACGTTACGCCGGAAGCAGTCGATGTGACAGAATTCAGGATTTCCAGGAACTTCAGGACTTCCACGGAGTCGGAGTTCGATACGTAGATGACGTCCTTGTCCTGCATCGGGAACTTCTGTACCGCGAAGAACGCACCGGGATCACGAAGATTGGCGCGGAAGATGACAGGAACGGTGTCCCCCGCAAACTTCGCCGTATCTACACCGAGCTTGGACAGGAAGCTCTTTTCCACAGTGCGATAGAGCATCAACTGAGCCGGGTTAGCCCGTGCATCAAGAAGCCCGCCGGCCTTGCCGAGGGCTTCACCCAAAGTCAGATTCGACTCCTCGAAATCGAAGCGACCATTCAGGCCGGATGCACCGAAGGCCAGATAGGTACGACGCTCGCGATCAACGAGGATCGTGTCGCCGGGAGCAACATAGATATTTTCAGACGGCGTCGCCACGAGATGATCGTACTGTACGGTCGCAGATTTACCACGCCGCTGTAGCGTCACATAAGTTTCGACGCCCGGCGCGCTCAAGCCACCGGCTTCCGACAGGACATCGAGAATGCGTTCGCCAGCTTCCGTAAGCTCGATCTTCGACGGAGTGCGAACGTCACCGAGAACGGCAACCTGTGCCGAACGGCTTTCCACCTTCGTTATAACTACCTGTGGCTCGATCGCGCGGTTAGCGAGAACGTCTTCAATGTCACGCTGGACATCCTCAACAGGACGACCAGCAGCACGAACACGGCCAGCATAAGGAACGCTCAACGTGCCATCGCGGTCGATCGTCTGCTGCGGAAGCGTTACATAATTGCCGGGACGGCTGCCTGCGTCGTTGGGGATGAACAAACCGCCAGATTGCGATTCAAAAATGGAAACCTGAACGATGTCACCGACACCGAGGGGCAGGCTCGGAGCGCCACCACGCCCACCACCGAAACCACCAACGAGCGAGGTGGTGGTTGCCGACTGGACAAAATTCAGGACGGTCTTGTTGAGATCGACCAAAGCATAGTCGATGCCAACAGCCTGCGGTTTTTTCGCAGAGGTTACCCTCGCCGTCGCCTGCGCCTCGACATCTTTCACTGCCGGGCCGGAGCTCGGCAAGGATGTGCAACTCGTCAATGCCGTCGTCGACATGATGAAGAAAGTAGCGGCGGCTTTGATTTTCACTTTTTATCCCCTGGAACCCGTCGCCAATATGCATGAACCAGCAGCTCTGGCCAGACCGGTTGCCCGACCAAATTGAAACAAGTAGTTCTTGCCGACGAGCTGTTGCACCCTCGCAACATATTACAAATGCACGAATAACGAATGGTTACGCTTAAGTTAATCCCGTACAACAACTGGGCGATGAAATGTTCAAAAGCTTAGTTAACAGGCATCGCCTTCATTCCTGATCGCAGCAGCAACCGATTTTCTGCCAGTAACTCAGCGGGAAAAACACAGCGAAATAACAGTCCTCAATTTTCGACAAGAAAAACTAAGGATTGATATTTCCACTCTTCACAACCATCGCGGACATCATGCCGACGATGATTTTCCTGGCGGGTTCAGGCTGATTGTTACGAGTGGCGCCAGCAGGACCGCGACGATGACAGCCATTCCCGAGATCTGCAGTGAAAAGTCGAAGGCTGAATGGATGGCGACAAGTAAAAGAGCAGAAAGGCCGATCTCTGGCCCAAAGCGCAGCCCACGCCGCTGCCGCAAGCCGATCCAGAAAAAGCGGAGCAACATCAGAAATGCCACCATCGCCATCATCACAAACATCAGGCCGAATGTAAAAATCCCCTCCAGATAGAAGTTATGCGCCCGGCTCCAGATACCATAGAGGCCACAAGCCGGATCGCGGTAACCGGGAAAAACATCCTCAAAGCTTGCAAGACCCGCCCCCCACGGAAATTGGTTGGCGACTGCAGACAAGATGCCCGGCATGACGCAGTAACGGCTATCGCCAACCCCTTGCGTCTCGGCCCGCAACAATGTTCTGCCGCCGAAAACCTGAAGTACCAAGAACAAGATCAGCAAGATGGCGACCAATTGGAGGCTGCGCTTCAGCCACGGCGCGATGCGCGGTGCGGAAAACGGCCGTCCTACTCTTTGTCTTTTAGACCGGCGGAACAGCCGGAGCACAAGGAGGCAGGTTATTGCAACGAGGCAGGAGAAAAGACCAGCGCGAGATTTAGTCAACATGAGCGCAATCAGCGAGGTCGAAAACCACAGCCCATATCCAAGCGTTTGCCACTTGCTGTCGCGGTACCACCAGCGCCGCAAATCGGCAAAACCGATCCCCGGATCACCTAGCGCGTGAAGAAGCAAGGCGAGGTTCAGCAGGAGGATCAGACCAAAGTAGGTGGCGGCGGTATTTCGATTGACGAAAAAGCCGGTGAGACTATCCAGATAGGCAATCTTGGGCCAGAAAAGCAAGGCATCCGGCGCAATCTCGAATTGGAGGATAGACAGGACAGAAACGATCCCACCCGATACCGCAAGGGCTTTGACAGCTCCGACTGCACGATCATCGGTGTCGAACAAAAGTAAGGCGAGCACAAATATCCCGAGCGGCAGGGCGATCCGCAAGGCAGAGGGCCAGTCGTCTCCCGGCGTAAGCGATATGCTGGCGCCGACGGAGGGCGAAATGCCGGCAACATCCTGCCACGCAGGCTGTGCGAACAGAGCTGAAGGCAGGGGCGTCACCTGTAGCGCAACCCACGCAAAAGCCATGATGATGAGAACCAGAGCCGAAACCAAGGCAACCCTGGTTCGCTCCGATATGCCGTTTATGATCGACACAACGGCGATCATCGAGAAGATTGGCACGACCATTAGCGCGACCGTCTGGATCTCGACGGCACCGTAATTCAGGAGCCCGATCACGATCGGCCCCCAGAATAGCAAGACCAGCATGTAGCGCAGCCCCTTGCTGCCGGTGCGTTCCAGCGAAAGTTCCGACATCATCCCCTTCAGGCCCCTTCGCCCTGTGCCCGGTCGCTTTCGCAATAGACATCAAGACAGCTCATAAGCTCCCGCACCCGCCAGCAGTGTCGAAATCAGCATCCATACTGTCGGCCACGGCTACAGACGTGAGCTTGTATCGAATACGTCGATGTAACGAAAGCATAGACGACAGTAGAGCAAAGCATTTTTTTCACACACTTAAAAAACCCGTGCGCATCACCATGCAAGCCGAAAGCAGCTGCAACGAGCCATCTTGGTGATGGTGATAAAAGCACCACGCAGTGCTTTGCGATCCTCCTGTAAGAAATTCGGCCGGCCGAGTGAGACTGCCCGATCTGCTCAGCCTCAAGAACTCGCCGACGAGACATGCCGACCTGTCGCCGAACTCGCCCCCCCCCCGCCCGAGCTGCCAGTCGAAAGGGTCGATCAGGAACGCTCATCCACAGGCAGGTCGTATTGTTCCAATGCACATTCCCGAAACGGCGCGTCTGGCGCCAGCCGCAATTAAAGGAACATCAACCATATCATTTGACAGCGTTTTAACCATCGCCAAAGCCGAGGCATGATCAGAATCATGACAAGGCGTTTTAAAAACTATCTCCTGGTTTTCAGTATCTCGCTGGCGATGTGGGCACTCGTCATCGGGTTCATATTTTACATGTGGTAATGCGACACCCTCCGGACAATAACGCAAAAGTTGCACCATTTCCCGCCCAGCGTTATTGCAAATTCACACAACAACTCCCGAAAATAAAGGCGTACGGACGGCATAGGCGCACGCAAACCGCGCATCCAGGAGAGAGATGGATGCGCCCTGACCCACTATAAACAGGCACGGATCAACCGATATTACTTGGGATTGTTCACTTAAGTGCAGCCCACACGCGTGCATATACATCGCAACGGGCATCGCATTTAACCTTTTTTTAATTTCTTCGCTGACAGCGCGATAGTTGTGCGCTATTAGATCAATATAAAGTTGATCCATAATATACTTTTGCGGTGAATCCGGTGAATATCCTACAGTTGGACGGACCCGAAACATTATCTCCCAATAGCGCGGCATCGCAATTGGGGTTGAACCAGCTACGGACCAGGATTTACTGGCATTTCGTGGCCAAAAGGCTCATCGACATCATAGTTTCGGCCAGTGCTCTGGTAATTCTGGCACCTGTGCTGCTGACTGTCTGCCTACTCATCAAGATTGAGAGCAAAGGTCCGGTTTCCTTCAGGCAGAACCGATGGGGCAAAGATTGCAAGCTTATCAGAATCTATAAATTCCGCTCCATGTATATCGAACAATGCGACCACTCCGGAGTTGCGCAGACCGTTCGGGATGATCCACGCATCACCAGAGTGGGGCGGGTCATCCGGCGCCTGAATATCGACGAACTGCCACAATTGCTGAACGTGCTGAAGGGGGACATGTCGCTTGTCGGCCCTCGCTGCCACGCTGTCGGGATGCTTGCGGCCGGCATACCCTATGAAGAACTCGTGCCGGACTATCACGATCGGCACACAATGCGCCCCGGCATGACCGGCCTTGCCCAGATGCGCGGCCTCAGAGGACCGACCGATCGTGCCTCCAAGGCAAGGGCGCGCATTGCCTGCGACCTCCACTATGTCCAGAATTTCTCTCTGTGGATGGATATTTCAATCATGGCGGGAACCGTCTACTCCGAAATCAAAGGCGGCAACGGGTTTTGAGCATGGCCTGGCGCGCAACTGTGCTAAGCCATAATCGCCCCAAGCGCATTATCATCCGCTTTGCGAAGCAAGTTTCAGGCTGAATCGGCTGACGGTGGGTATTCTGCTGATAACCGTCGCCGAGTTCAGGCGTTAAATATATTTTCTGAAAGTCGGGCAAAATCTTAGCGTATCGTCTAAGTAGACGAAGCTTACAATATGATGGATTGGCAATGAAATTCGGCACGAGCGGACTGAGAGGCCTGGTTACCGATCTCGAAGGTCGTGCATCAGCACTTTATGCGCAGGCATTCGCGACCCATCTGATCAGAAGCGGGCTTGCGAAGACCGGAGATCATATTCTGGTTGGACGTGACTTCCGCCCTTCCAGTCCGTCCATCGCCGCAACCTGCATAGGTGCGCTGGAGCGCGCGGGACTGGTCCCACTCGATTGCGGAGCGCTGCCGACACCGGCACTTGCCCTTTACGGACTTGAGATTGGCGCCGCTTCACTGATGATCACCGGTTCCCATATTCCGGCCGATCGTAACGGCATCAAGTTCTATCGCGCCGACGGCGAAATCGACAAACAGGACGAATTGCAGATCTCGGCGATCGCCGCCGAACTGGGTGATGCCGAGATCGATGCAACGCCTGGCACGGCAGCCGACAGAAGCGAAACTGCGAATGCGCTGTTTGCCAAGCGTGTTTTATCCATCCTGCCGGCCGGCGCGCTCACCGGACTGAAAATCGGGGTCTATCAGCATTCGACCGTCGCACGCGACCTGCTGGTCGAAGCGATCCGGCACTACGGAGCCGAGGTTGTCGAACTCGGGTTTTCGGAGGATTTCATTCCGGTCGATACCGAGGCCGTTTCACCGGAGACGATCGCGTCGCTGCGCCAATGGGTTCGTGAACATGGTCTGGACGCGATCGTTTCAGCCGATGGCGACGGAGACCGCCCTCTCCTGTCCGATGAAACCGGCGAGCC